>CAMFFI010000098.1 GCA_945949625.1 uncultured bacterium
CATTAATAAACAAATTGGACATTGCAAGCGGATAAAAAAGATAGTTTTTCATCCATGCGCCAAGGGTAATGTGCCATCTTCTCCAGTAATCGTTGATTGACTTTGCAAAATACGGACGTTTGAAGTTATCAACCATTTCAATGCCGAATATTTTTGCAATACCTCTGGAAATGTCAATTCCGCCGGAAAAGTCTGCATAAAGCTGTAAAGCGTACATAAGCACTGAAAAAGTAATGGTTGTTCCGCCGAAGTTTACATAGTTATCACCCGTTGCCGCAGTAATTACTACCACTGCTCTGTCTGCAATAACAAGCTTTTTAAAGTAACCCCAGAGAATAAGCTCCATTCCGTGCTTGAAGTTTGTAAAATCAAACTTGTGCGGTTCATAAAGCTGATGGGCCAGCTGGTCATAAAAGCTGATTGGTCCCTGTATTATCTGGGGAAAGAATGAAACAAACAACGCAAATTTTGCGGGATTTTTTTCGGGAGCAACCTTTTCTCTGTAAACATCAACAATGTATCCCATTGACTGAAAAGTATAAAAGGATATGCCCAAAGGCAAAAACAGCTTCAGCGTAGGCGCTGAAAAGTTCCATCCGAAAATGCCTATAACGTCATTAAGGCTTCCTGCAAAGAAGTTGTAGTATTTCAGAAACGCAAGTATGCCGAAGTTTAATACAAGCACCAGAGCCATAACAAGACGTTTCTTTATTTTAGTGCTGTTCTTAAACTTTTTCTTCTGTTCCCTGCTCCAATCCTGCTTGTTCTTTTTCAGAGCGTTCTTAGAACTTTGCGATATTTTATCAATCCACAATGCCACAAGATATGTACTTACTGTTGTAAACAATATAAAAGCTACATACTTATAGCCTGCAAATAAATAGAAAACATAGCTTGCCGCCAGCAACACTATCCATTTTTGTTTTCTAAGCGGAAACAAAAAATAGACAAGCATTGTTATTGCAACAAAAGCTAAAAAGTTTATTGTTGTATAACTCAAAACATTTCCTCACTTATATATTCAAATCAGGTGTATTAAACTTATCAGAACAAATGAAATCTCTTATAACCCTTAAACCGTCTTTTTGTGAATAAAGAGCAATCTTAGGCATTTCTCTGCTAAGGAACACAGCCATACCCTCCATTACGGAATAAGCGCCTGTGCGGTGGAAAACAAGAATATCATTTTGCTCAAGAGCATTAAAGCTTACGTTGCGGGCAAGAACATCGGCAGTTGTGCAAAGACTTCCGCACAGCGTCCACGGCTGTTCTTCACCGCTTTTGGTATTTTCATCTGCCTTAAGGTGAGTTATAACGGGAATTTGCATACCCTGAATCTGTCCGTCATATTTAAGCTGATTCAAGCCACCGTCGCAAATTGCGTAATTTATTCCGCAGTTGGTTTTAACGTCAATAACCTTTGTGAAATAATATCCGCAGGGAGCCGCAAAAAATCTGCCCATTTCTATTGTAAGCTCCACCTTTTCCCCAAGCTCACGGATTTTTTCGGAAACCCCCTTAAGACGTTCAGCCTCAAGAGCGTCAGCCTCTGCATTAAAATAATCCACAGCAAGGCCTGTTCCGTATTCAACGCGCTTAATCTCAAAGTCAAGCTCTGATTTAACCTTTTCTGCAAACTGCTCCACAAGGTCAAGCTCTTTAACAATTGCGGCAGGCTTTCTTTTCTGTGTACCTGTAAAGTAGTGAATACCTACAATTTCAATGCCCTTGTAATCATCACGGTTTTTGATTATATTCAGCAAATCTGCCTCGTCCATACCAAACTGACTGCCTCCCGTAAGCCTGAGCAAAACAGGAACCCTTATATTTCTTTTGCAGGCACTTTGGTTAATCAAATCAACGTGCATCAGGCTTTCGGCGGTAAATGTACCTACTCCGTCATCCATAGCACGCTCAACGTCAGGCATAGTTTTATTTACGCCTGAGAATATAATCTTTTTCATATCTGTATTTGTCTTTTCACATATAGTCAGCTCGCCCGGACTGCACACTTCAATTTTATTAAAGCACTCAGGCAGACTTCCCAATAAAAAGGGATTTGCCTTTATTGAAAAGCAAATTCCCACTTTATCGCCAAATTCTTTTTTGACTAACTGAACTCTCTGTAAAAAAACGTCTTCATCATATACATATGAAGGAGTGCCAAGGCTTGAAGCCAACTCTTTTAATAATGAATCCGTCATTTTAAACCTCATTCATCCTGTAATTTATTGATAAGCGCAAGCATTGCCTCTGCCGAATTGAAGTTATCGGGTACAAGGTCGTTTGGCTTGATTTCAATATCAAAAGCCTCGTTAAGCTCGCCGACAAGTGCAACTATATCGAAGGAATCCAGAATTCCGTCTGCAATAAGTCCCTTTTCGTTTTCAAAATCAACATCAGGTCTTAATTCCTCAAGTATTTCCATTAATTCGTCCATTTTACATTCTCCTTTTTAATTATTATTTCATATATGTTTTGAGAGTTTGCATATCTGTTTTTCCGTTTGGAAGATGAGGCATACTCTCAAGATTCATCAGCTTTCTCGGCGACATAAACGCAGGAAGATTTTTTCTGAAATGCAGTACAATTTCTTTTGACGAGGCACTTCCCGTATAGAAAAGATAGAGCTGCTCTTTTTCCTTGTAATATAGAGAACAGCAGTCCTCAACACCGTCAATCTGCTTTGCTGTTTCTTCAATTTCGCCAAGCTCAATACGGTGTCCCATATGCTTAATCTGACGGTCTTTTCTTCCGTGAAATTCCAAAATTCCGTCTTCTCTGAAGCTGCCTAAATCGCCTGTTTTATATATAAGCTCGCGGTAATTATTATTGAGAGGATTCTGAATAAAGGATTGCTCTGTTCTTTCCTTATCTCCGTAATATCCGAGAGCAAGAATAGGTCCCGAAACGCAAATTTCGCCTGTTTTTCCTTTTTCGGTTTCAGTTCCGTCTTCGTTAAGTAAAATTATGCGGTAATTTTCGTAGGGAACACCAATAGGAAGAACAGTGTCGTCCTCCACCTGTTTATCTACAACATAATATGTGCAGGAGGCTGTTGCCTCGGTGGGACCGTACTGATTAACAAACATCACGTCCGGTAAATTCTGCTGCCATATTTTCAGATATTTACAAGGCATTACAGAACCAGAGAAAATTACCTTTTTAAGATACTCGGGCTTTATGCAGTTAAAAGCGCCTAACTTTGCCGGTAATTCAATACCTGCAACGCTCCAGCAAAGAGCTGTTACCTTGTATTCATTAAGAGTTTCAAAAAGCTTTGTAGGCATTGCAAACTCATTTTTAGGTATAATTACAGTTGACGCACCTGTTTTTAAGGGCAGATAAATATCCCTTACTGCCGCTATGTAGTCAAGGGGCGACTGATTGCCGAAAACGTCCCCGCTGTTTGCGTCAAGCACCTTGCTTACGGCATTTATATAGCACATTAAAGAATGATGACTGGTGATTACACCCTTTGGAACTCCCGTTGAGCCTGATGTAAAAATCACATACAGCGGTGTTTCCTCAGTAAGATTTTCAGTTGCCTTTGCAAGCAAGGCTTCATCGGGATTTGTATTTATAATATCCTCAAGAACATAAATTTCTCCCTGGAAATCAAGGCTTTTTGCAATCTCCAAATTTTCTTTATCTACAATCATATAGTCCGACTTTATAACACCGATAATCTGATTAAGACGATGAACAGGCATCGTGCTGTCCATAGGAGCATAAAAACAGCCGGCTCTTACAACGCCTAAAAAGCAAGCAGGAGTATATACATTACGGCCTGACATTACAATTACAGGACTTTGCGCAGTCACCTTGTCAGCAAGAAAAGTACCGATTGCCTTTGTATATTCATTAAATTGTGAAAATGTAATTTCTGTGTTTTTATCCGAAAAGACAGTCTTGCCGCTGAATTTTTCAGCAACAGCGTCAAGCCAGCATAAAACAGATTTATACATAAATTCACTTCCAATCTTTTAAATATTTACTATTTTACATACATTTAGATTATTATACCATACAAATGAAAATGTGTCAAAAAATATCACTGTTACAAAAACAGAATTTCCAATGCTAATAAAAATAAATTTTAGTATATTTAACAAAACAAGTCTAAAACTGATAAGAAATAATGAAATCCGGTAAAATATTCTATAATCCTATTACTTCAATTAGTACGATTTAGTGTATTATATTAATTCAATGTTTGCAATACGGATTTATCAAATATAATCAGCATATGTCAGGGAATAAAGCTGCTCCAAAAATATAATATAAAACATTACATTTATAATACATAACGAAGTGCAACAAAAGTGCAACAAAAACTATTTTTTCATATAATTTTCAAAAAACAAAGGCGGTGCTTCAAAAAAGCATCGCCCTTTTCATTATTTTTCAATAAGTGATTGTCCTGTCATTTCAGCAGGTTGTTCAAGATTTAAAATTTCAAGCATTGTCGGTGCAATATCGGCAAGCTTTCCACCTGTTCTCAATTTGCAGGGATAACCCACAACACAGAAAGGAACAGGATTTGTGGTATGCGCCGTAAAGGGTTCGCCGTCTGTATCTACCATTTTATCGGCATTACCGTGGTCGGCAGTAATAAGAGCTACGCCGTTCATCTTTGCAATAGCGTCCGTAACCTTTCCTACACAAGTATCAACTGCCTCAACAGCTTTTACTGCTGCGTCAAACACGCCTGTATGTCCTACCATATCGCAGTTAGCAAAGTTAAGAATAATAACATCATACTTGCCTGACTCAATTGCGGCAACAAGCTTGTCCGTAACCTCATATGCACTCATTTCAGGCTGTAAGTCATAGGTTGCAACAGCAGGTGATTTAACAAGAATTCTGTCCTCGTTTTCATACTGCTTTTCAACACCGCCGTTAAAGAAAAATGTAACGTGTGCATATTTTTCGGTTTCTGCAATTCTAAGCTGTGTCAGGCCCTTATCTGAAATATACTCGCCAAAGGTATTTTTAAGGCTCTGAGGCTTAAACGCAATTTCAACATTGGGCATTGTTGCGTCATATTGAGTCATACAAACATACGTAAGCGGGAAAAATCCGTTTTTGCGTTCAAAGCCGTTAAATTCAGGGTCAACAAATGTTCTTGTAATTTCTCTTGCTCTGTCAGGACGGAAATTGTAGAAAACAACGCTGTCGTTAGCCTTGATTGTATCTCCGCCGTCAATAACAGTTGGAATAACAAATTCGTCTGTAACTTCATCGGCATAGGACTTTTCAACAGCGGCAACAGCATTGTC
>CAMFFI010000099.1 GCA_945949625.1 uncultured bacterium
TCAAAGTCATTACGGGTTTCTTTCTTCGTTGTTTAATTTTCAAGGTCCTAATTTTGCAAAATGAAAGGCGAAATTTGTTGTTTCGTTTTTCACAGTGCAAGAGTTATTATATCACACAAAATCGAAATGTCAATAGAAATTTAAAAATTTTTTAAATATTTTTTCAACATAATTTTTATGCTAAGTATTGACATTTAAAATACCAATATATATAATATTAGTAACAATTAAATCCCCTTAAAAACTATGAAGGGAACAAGATACAATTATCTCAGGCAAAGAGAGCCGGTGGTTGGTGTAAACCGGCGTTGAAGGTTGTATGTATAGCTCATCCCCGAGTTTTCCGAACCGAATTAAGTAGGTCGGAACGCAAGACAGCGTTAGCGGTCAGGACTTTGTTGGAAGTCTGTAAGGAACTCACCGTGAGGTGTGTTTGAATTTGGGTGGTACCACGAATTTTCTTCGTCCCTTTTTAGGGGCGATTTTTTTGTGAATTAAATCAGGAGGATTTTATTATGAAGTCATCATTCCACAAGTACGTTCCTTTTAAGCAAATTAACTTGCCTGACAGGGAATGGCCAAACAAAACTATAACAAAAGCGCCTATCTGGTGCAGTGTTGATTTAAGAGACGGAAATCAGGCTCTTATTGACCCTATGAACCTGGAAGAAAAGCTGGAATTTTTCCACGCTCTTTGCGATATGGGATTTAAAGAAATTGAAATTGGTTTTCCGTCTGCTTCCGAAACAGAATATGAAATATGCCGCGAGCTTATTGAAGGCAATCATATCCCCGACGACGTTACAATTCAGGTACTTGTTCAGGCAAGAGAGCACTTAATCAAGAAAACCTTTGAGGCAATTAAGGGCGCAAAAAACGTTATTGTGCATTTTTATAATTCAACCTCAACCCTTCAGAGAAAGGTTGTTTTCCACACCGATATGGAAGGCGTCACCGAAATCGCTGTAAACGGCGCAAAGCTTATTAAAAAATTAACCGATGAATATGACGGAGATACAAATATTCGCTTTGAATATTCTCCGGAAAGCTTCAGCGGCACCGAAATGGACAATGCTGTTGATATATGTGAAAAGGTTATGGAGGCAATCGGCGCTACTAAGGAAAATCCGATTATCCTTAATCTTCCTAATACTGTTGAAATGTGTACTGCAAACACATATGCCGACCAGGTTGAATATTTTATAAAGCATTTAAAGAACAGAGAAGCGGCAATCATCAGTATTCATCCTCATAACGACAGAGGATGCGGCGTTGCCGCAAGCGAGCTTGCGTTAATGGCAGGTGCAGAAAGAGTTGAGGGTACGTTATTCGGCAACGGTGAAAGAACAGGCAACCTTGATATTGTAACCGTCGGACTTAATATGTTCACTCAGGGCATTGACCCAAAGCTTGATTTTTCTCACTTACCAAAATTAAAGGAAATTTATGAGCGCTGCACAAATATGAAAATTGACCCACGTCAGCCGTACATCGGCGAGTTGGTATTTACCGCCTTTTCAGGTTCTCATCAGGACGCAATTAACAAGGGCACTCAATATATGAAAGAGCATAACTCGGAATATTGGGAAATTCCCTACCTTCCAATTGACCCTGCCGATGTAGGCAGAGAATACGAGCCTATAATAAGAATAAACTCTCAATCCGGCAAGGGCGGTGCGGCTTTTGTAATGAATCACAGCTTTGGATATGATTTGCCAAAGAAAATGCACCCTGAATTCAGCAGTCTTGTTCAGGCTGAATGTGAAAAGCTGGGCAGAGAGCTTGTTCCTAAAGAGCTTTTCAAGGTATTTGAGGATAATTATATAAATCACAAGAAAAAATACAATATTATAGAGCATAAGGTGTACGAAGAAAGCAATAACGGCAAGGATTATGTTCATTTCAGAGGAAAGCTGAAAATTGACGACAGCGACATAGTAACATTAAGCGGTACCGGTAACGGCCCTGTTGATGCTTTCTTTAATGCATTAAAGCCTTTGGGAATTGATAAATACAAATTCATCTCTTACAGCCAGCACGCAATTTCAGCCGGCTCCGATTCAAAGGCGGTATCCTATATTGAGCTTCAGAAGCCTGACGGTAAAAATATTTTCGGCGTCGGAATTGACAGCAACGTAAACTATGCGTCTGTTTTAGGCGTTATCAACGCAATAAACAGAGCTGAAGCTTAAAATTTAAAAGGCAGTATTAAAACTCCCCTGTACTTAACTGTGCAGGGGAGTTTTTTCGCTTTCGGCTTTTGAAAAAATACAGCCGCAGTAATTCTGTCGGTAAAGATTATATTCCTTTGAAAGAATTATGCTTCGTTTGTAGCCCTCTTTCTTTTTAAAATCGGAGCAAAGGTATTTTACTTTAAACTTCTCTCCTAAGCTCTCTCCTATTTCATTAATTAATTGAGCATTTTTAAGGGGACTAATTGTAAGTGTAGTTGCAAAATAGTCAAAGCCTTTTTCTTTTGCAGTCTTTGCAGTATATGAAAGACGTAAATCAAAGCATTTTTCACACCGTTTTCCGCCCTCGGGTTCTTTTTCAAAACCTTTTGCACAGCTGAAAAACTCCTGAGAATCATATGAGCAGTCAATGATTGAAACAGGATTTTCAAAGCTCATCTCACTAATCAGACGCTTTTCTTCCTTCAATCTGTGTATGTACTCCTCCTGCGGAGATATGTTCGGATTATAATAAAGAACGGTTATTTTAAAGTATTTTGAAAGATATTCAAGCACATAGCTGCTGCAAGGTGCGCAACAGCTGTGCAAAAGCAAGGACGGAGTTATTCCGTCCTTTTGATTCTGTTCAATTATTGAGTCCATTTCCTTTTGAAAATTACGTTTATTCATCTTTACCAACCGCAATATTGTAGATTTCATCTGCTGTTGAGGCAACAAACTCAGCGCCTGCGCTCAACAGCTCCTCTCTGCCTCTGAAACCCCAGTCAACGCCTATCATATCAACACCGGCATTATTTGCCGTAAAAACATCCACGTCGCTGTCACCGATATACAGACAATCCTTTTTAGAAAGTCCGTGCTTGCTTAAAATGGCATTCAGAGCCTCTCCGTCAGGCTTACATTTATACTGAGGTTTTTGTCCCCAAGCCTCTGTAAAATTATGGTTTGGATATATTTTTTTGAGTATTCCGGCTACAAATTCGTCAGGCTTGCTCGATAAAACTGCCGTCTGTACTCCTGATTTTTCAAGCTTTTCCAAAAGCTTTTCGCATCCCGGATAGCTTTCGGTATTATCGTTACTGTGCTGTGCATATTCACTGTCAAAGGTATCTCTTACAGTGTTTCTCAACACCTCATTATTATATGCCTGTCCCATCGCCCGTTCAATAAGCTTTTCTCTGCCGTTTCCTACAAAACGCTTATAAGCTTCAATGGGATGCGGTGCAAGTCCGGCTTTAACAAGTCCCTTATTTACTGAATTACCCAAATCATAAAGAGAATTAACAAGCGTACCGTCTAAATCAAATATTACTATCTTATACATTCTTACTCATCTTCTTTTGTGTTTTTCTTTTTCCCTAAATCCTTTAAGAAAAAGGTGGTTGTCTGCTGAGGAGCATTACTAACCGAAGGCACATTTTTTTCCCGCAAAGATTTCCTAATAAAATAAATAATCAAAGCTGCCGAAATCAAAATGATTACACAGGAAATCACTATAAACAGTGTTATCTTGCCCCAATCTGCAATGGTTCCGTTATAGGTAACGCTTGCATTACCGCCTTTAAACTCTACTGTAAAGCAGCCGTTTTCATCAGCCTTATCAAGCTTGGTTTTTTCGGAATTAGAATCAATTGAAACTCTGTTTATATTTTCGTTTCCGGATTTTGTTACAGTATATGTCATTGGCTTTTCTGCATTTTCAGAGGTCAGCATATATCCAATATTTATATAGTCAATCAATGTTGTATTATCCGACAGGTCAAAGGGATTCTCCCTGTAATCATAATCCATATAATTGCCGCCGCCGAAACACTCTACTGTTTTCTTTGAAATTTCCAAAGCAGTTCCTTCGGTTTCAACTCGGCATATATAATTATTATCGGTTTCTTCCTTGGAAACCTCAGCATTTTTTGACTTAAAGAAATTATAGGAATAATTCAGACCGTCTGCATTGTCCTTGGCATACAAAATGTCAACCGTACGCTTAAAGCTGTCGCCGCCGTTATTGTTAAGATAAAAATTAATCCCGCTTATTTTGTACTGTATTCCGTCGGGAATATTAATACTTTGCGTTCCCTGTTGAAACTCAAGGGAATAGGTAGAATCCTGCCAGCTGCCTTTATTAATCCAGCTTCCGTTTTCAAGGACAGAGCCTTCTCCGTATGTTGTGTTTGTAGGAACGGAATAATTGTATTCCACAGGCACCATTGATTTGTCTTTGCCCATAAAATTCATTGTATTAATATTTTCACGGAATATAAGTCCTTCGGAAAGAGGCGTACTGCTGTTCGTAAAATCACCGTATTGAATTAATCCGTCGGATACATCCAACATCTGATTAGTTACATTCTGAAGCTCGTCTGCACTAAGCTCCTTAAATATAACACTGTACTCCTCATAGTTTCCCTTACTGGTCCAACCGCTGTATTGAGCAAGCTCATTGGTGCAGGAGTCAAAGTAATACTTTAAGTTGTCACCTAATTCCCTAAAAACATCTTCGGGAATTTCAAAAGTAAATTCCCTGTCATAAACATTCTTTTTTGAGTTAGATGTAGAAATAGTTATTTTATTTATGGCATTCCCTTCAACCTCATTTACGTTTGCAGTAGTACCTGTGGTGAACAATGAGCCGTTTAAGTCAATAATATTAGACTCGTAGTTGTAATTAATACTTTTTACATCAAAATTTTCCTGAAACACGGAAGTCATCCAATTAATCAGCTGAGAAACATCAAAATCTTCTCTGTAACGGGTACCTTTAGTCAAAATATTGTCCGGTTTAGCCAAATTCACAGTAGTTTCTGTACCTAAAAGAGCATCGATTTTGCTGATATAATCATCCTTGGAGTCAAAGCTTATGACAAAAGAAATCTCGTTCTCATTATTGCTGTCGGAAATATCGGTTAAAGATAAACAACCGTTGTATTTTCCCATATCGGGTAAACTATTATTAAGATAAGAAACTGCATTTTTCGCACCAATAACTGTGGGCAGCGAAATATTCACCGTTCTTGTGCCGGCAAAATTTTCATCTGTTTTCAAAATAGATTCAACGGTTA
>CAMFFI010000100.1 GCA_945949625.1 uncultured bacterium
ATTGAAAAGCATATGAAAATTCAGCGTGAAAGGCTGAATAATAAGGTCGTGCTTTCACAGCAGGAAGTAAATGAGCTGAAGGAAAAGGCAAAGGCTCAAATTCCCCCTAAGGTAGAATATTACAGCCGTATAATGAATTTAAAGCCCACAGGGGTGAAAATTACATCAGCTCAAAAACGCTTTGGCTCCTGCAGCGGCAAAAACAGCCTTTGTTTTTCATACATATTAATGCAGTACCCCGACAAAGCGGTTGATTACGTTGTTGTTCACGAGCTGGCACATATAGTCCATAAAAACCACAGCAGAGAATTTTATGAGCTTATAGAAAAATATTTACCCGATTACAGAGAAAGGGAAAAATTGTTGAAAGGAAGATAAAATGAAACTTATTTCATGGAATGTAAACGGTTTCAGAGCTTGTCTTAAAAAAGGCTTTGAAGAATTTTTTAACACCGCTGACGCTGACTTTTTCTGCCTTCAGGAAACAAAAATGCAGCCTGAGCAGGCGGAGTTTCACCCACAGGGATATTTTGAGTACTATTTCAGCGCCGAAAAAAAGGGTTATTCCGGAACGGCGATTTTTGCAAAGAAAGAGCCGCTGAGTGTAGCCTACGGCATAGATAATCAATATATGGACGAGGGCAGGGTGATTACTCTTGAATACAAGGATTTTTATCTTGTAAATTGCTATGCTCCGAATGCAAAGCAGGAGCTTTTGCGTATTGATTACAGAATGGAGTTTGAGGACGCAATGCGAAATTATTTAAGCGCCCTTGATAAAATAAAACCGGTTATTTATTGCGGCGATTTAAATGTGGCTCACAATGAAATTGATTTGAAAAATCCGAAAACAAATGTGGGCAACGCAGGCTTTTCCGATGAGGAAAGAGGAAAAATGACACAACTGTTGAATTCAGGCTTTACCGACAGCTATCGCTATTTATATCCGGATACCACAGGAGTGTATTCCTGGTGGTCATATCGCTTTAATGCAAGAAAAAACAACGCAGGCTGGCGCATAGATTACTTTATTGTCTCTGACAGAGTAAAGGAAAAAATAAATTCGGCAGAAATTTTTACCGACGTTTTAGGCAGCGACCATTGTCCCGTAGGACTGGAAATTGAAATATAGCTTTTAAAAAGAGAGAATTGCGGTTAGCTGTAATTCTCAGCAAAAATGAAACAGCAGTTTTCTATAAAGTTAAAAAGCTCCGCGTTTTGCGGAGCTTTAAATACAGTATAAATTGGTGTCCCAGAAGGGAATGTAGGGATGATGGCGTAAATAAATTTTATATCGGGGATTTACCGCTTTGATGATAAGGGGTAAGCTGAAAATATCCTCACTTCTGTGGTATGCGGCAATATTAAGCTTTGGCTTAAAGCGTTTGAGAGTTTCGCAGGCTCCCGAAATTGCGGCGGCCTCTCCGCCTTCAACGTCCATTTTTACATAAGTGGCTTTTCTTCCTGCCAATATGCTGTCAAGTGAAGACGCTTTTACAGGAATACCGCTTGTGCTTTCGGCACTGCTCCTTCCGCTTTTTTTGTTAAAGTACAGGGTTGCGTCCTTTGAATAAGCGGCAATATTCCAAAGCTCCGTATTTTCTATGCTTTCGCAGTGTTTTTTCAGCTTTTCGTAATTTTTGGGGTTTGGCTCAAATGCAAGGATTTTTTCATAGCTCTTTGTGTAATTTAAAAATTCTTCTATGGTATCTCCCTTGCAGGCGCCCAAATCAGCAAAAAATTCCTTATCCGAAAGCCTTAAAATACTTGTAAACGCTTCGTCCTTTGGACTTTCTGATTTTTCAAGATATTCAAGCTTTCCCGTGTATTGAAAAAGCAGTATATTTTTGTAAACCTGCTTTGAGGTTTCGTCTTCAAAAACGTCATATGCTTTGGAAATAAGAGAGAAATACTTTTTTACAAAGGTACTGTCAAAAATGTTTTCGCCGAATACAGGTACGGAAGGCACAAGCAGGGTGTGTTTTTTTGCAACTGATTTAATATGCGCCATTACGTCCTCAAGCTGTGAGCCGAAGCACAAGGCAATTATAAAATCATTGTAAGTTTCTTCTATATCACTGAGCTTTTGCACCTTAAAGCCTCTGAAAGACTGCCCCCTGACAAAATCGTCGCTTGCCATAACGGCGCTTGGCTTAATATTCAGCTTATCAAAAGCGTTGATAACCTTGTCGGCACCGTCGCCCATACCGTAGAGAACAACAGGCATTGATGCGGTTTTAAAGCAATCCCATACTGAAATTTGGTTTTCAAAGATATTTTCCATAATTATCTCCATATTACTGAAACCTGTCTGCGAGGATTTTGTTGTCAGTCAGAAATCAGCATAAAATTTTTGCAAAAAAAACGCCCACCCTATTGGGTGGACACTTTATTATGTTGGCATCTTCCTATTTTCACAGGCCGTCACCAGCCAACTATCTTCGGCACTACTGAGCTTAACTTCTGTGTTCGGTATGGGAACAGGTGGACCCTCAGCGTCATCAACACCAACTTTTAATTTGTTTCGTCTTTCTGACGACTTTGTTATTATATCATCATATTTTGCAAAATGCAAGTGTTTTTTGAAAAAAATTAAAAATTTTTTCTTTTATTAATCATATTAGTTTGACTTAGCGGATAAAAGAGTGTAAAATATAGCTTATGAATGGACTGATGAATTATGAATAAAACAGAAAAATCACTTTTACTTTTTTCTTCTCTTTCTGTATTTAAAGGAATTTTAAACAGAAGTGTTCCTAAGGCGTTCTACAATTTGCTTTTATCAAGGGATAAACCGCCGGTGGAATTTCTCAGTGCATACGGTGACTTTTTTTCTATGCTCAGTCAGCGAGGATACAGCGACCGTTTTGCATATTGTCTGACAGAGGCGGCGCTTTTTGACGAAAACTACTTTACAAAGGCTGCGGCAGGCGGAAAAACAGCCTTGCTGCCGCAAAACGTAATTGATGCAGTAATTCGTGACTGCAAGGCGATAGAGTATGTTTCTTCTCTTACCGCCGACGATATTATTAACGATTATAAGTACAGCGATGAAATAAAGGAAATTTCAGACGACCTGCCCAGGTGGGAGAAAGGCTCTCCTGCACAGGCATTTATGGGCTTTGAAAATAATATTTCCACTCTTGCTGATTTTTACAGGGAAAACGGCTGCGGAATGTTTGCTCGCTACCGTGCGTTTATCTGGCGCGACGGCGATATTCAGCCTGTTGTTCATCCCGACAGCATAAGCCTTCCATCTTTTGTAGGCTACGAAAGGCAACGCAATCAGGTTCTTGAAAATACACGTTCTTTTATTGAAAACAAAAGCTGTAACAACTGCTTGCTTTACGGCGACAAGGGAACAGGCAAAAGCTCTACGGTTAAGGCAATTGCAAATCAGTTCAGAAACCAAGGTCTCAGAATTGTTGAAATGCCTAAGGAAAGACTTGTTGATTTTCCGATTCTGGTTGATAAAATCGCAGCTTTGCCTATGAAGTTCATTATTTTTATTGACGACCTTTCTTTTCAGAAGCAAGACCAAAGCTATACATCGCTTAAAGCTGTTCTCGAGGGAGGACTTGCTTCACGTCCTGAAAATACGCTTATTTACGCTACGTCAAACAGACGTCATCTTGTTAAGGAAAGCTTTGCCGACAGGGACACTGACGACGTAAACAGACGTGATAATATGGAGGAAACCCTTTCTCTTTCCGACAGATTCGGACTTTCCGTATGCTTCAGCGTTCCTGCAAAGGACCAGTATCTTGAAATTGTTTTTGAGCTTGCAAGGAAAAACGGAATTAAGCTGAGCGATGAGGAGCTTGAATTAAAGGCGGAAAAATTTGCTCTTTCAAGAGGCGGACGTTCACCAAGGTGTGCAAAGCAGTTTGTTGAATCGTTATTCTGCTGATACAGATAAATTTTCAATTTTTATGTTTTGGAGGTTCATATGCATATTGTGCAAAGAAAAACAGCGGCGTTTATACTTTCCTGCGTACTTGTTTTTACGGCTTTAGGCTTTACAGGCTGTTCCCAAAAGGAAGGTAATTATCCCGTAACGGTGGGAAACATCACCTTTGACAAAAAGCCTGAAAAAATCGTTGTTCTTTCCGATAATCTTGCGGATATAGTATCCTGTATCGGATACGATGTGAATATGGTGGGAAAATCAGACAGCGTAACTCAGGAGGAGCTTAAGGTTGTTCCGTCGGTGGGAAGCGAATCAACTCCCGATACTGCAAGAATTATTTCCTCTGAAGCCGACGTGGTGTTTTATGAAGAAAGTTTAGACGAAAATACTAAAAAAGCTCTTGAGGATAACGGTGTTAAAACCGTAAAAATAGTTTCTGCCGAAACAAAGGACGAGCTTTCTACCGTTTATAAAAGTCTCGGAACAATCCTGGGCGGTGCAAACGACGGAAAGACTAAGGGTGAGGACGCATATAATTATCTGATTTCTTCTATGGAAAATACAAAATCAAAGTATTCAAGCGGTTCAATACTTAATACGGTGTGCTACCTTTATTCCGAAAACGGAAAGCTGAAAATTGCAGGCAAGGATACCTTTGCCGATTTCCTTTTGGGATATACCGGTGCTGTAAATGTTGCTGTGGATTCACAGTCAAACGATGTAGATGAATCAAATCTTAAAATAAGCAATCCCACATATATTTTCTATTCAGACAGTTCAGTTCTTGACTTGTTAAAGAAAAATAAAACTCTTAAAAATCTTTCTGCCGTAAAAGGAAACAGAATGAAAGAAATTTCATACGAAGATATGTCAAGACACGGTATTACAGCCCTTAAAAACCTTGAAACTATGGTTGAATTTATGTATCCAAAGGGCAACGCTGCCGCAGAAACTAAGCCTGAGAAAGGACTTGCTCAGCAGTATAAAATTGAAATTCCCGATAAAGGCTTTAAGCTTGAAGATGACAACGATAATGTAAAAGCTATGCAGAACCGTCTGTTTGATTTAGGCTATATCAGCGATAAGGAAAACATTACAGGCTATTACGGACCCACAACCGAAAAAGCAGTTACACTGTTCCAGAAGAATAATAAAATTGAAGAAACAGGCACTGCCGATAAAGCAACGCTTGAAAAAATGTTTACCGATGATGCAGCTACAGCCGAAAAAGCAGTAGATGCAGAGTAACAGCAAAGCTGTTGTTTTGTTTAAATATTAAAAGTATTGGGACAACCCTTGAGGTTGTCCCTTTTTGCGTT
>CAMFFI010000101.1 GCA_945949625.1 uncultured bacterium
TAATGGGAATATTTGAAGCGTTCTGAATAATCGTTCTTTTTGTACCCTTAAAGTTTGATATTCCGATAGCCGCCGCCGTACCTAAAACGGTTGCAATAACCGAGGCAAGCAGGGCGATTATCAAAGTGTTGTAAAGGGACTGCATAATTGCAGAGTCTTTAAACAGCTCCGCATACCATTTTAAAGTAAAACCCTTCCATACAGTGGTTTTGCCGTCGTTAAAGGAGTAAAAAATTAAAACGGCTATGGGCATATACAAAAAGAAAAGAAGTAAAGCCACATATATTTTTGAAAGTATGTTTTTCTTTTTCATTATGCAATCGCCTCCTCATCACCAAAGAAGTTCATTACAATAAGAAAAACAAATATTGCAATCATAAGCATAAGTGATATTGCAGAGCCGGTGTTCTGGTCGGTCCAGAAAATTTTGTCTATAATATCGCCTATCATAATGTCGTCCGTACCGCCTAAGTACTGTGCTACAAGGAAGGTACTGGCAGAGGGGACAAATACCATTGTAACGCCTGATATAATTCCCGGAATACTCAAAGGAAAAATTACCTTTCTGAAAACATTAAAGCTGTTTGAACCTAAATCCTGTGCCGCCTCTATAAGCCGGTTGTCGATTTTGCTCATAACCGTATATATGGGTAAAACCATAAAAGGCAGAAATTCATATACCATACCCAGAACAACCGTGCCGGCATTTCCCATAAGATTTGCGTTTATTCCCAGAAGAGAAAGGGCAGTATCAACAGGACCGTTGTTCTGAAGAAGTATTACCCAGGCGTATATTCTTAAAAGAAAGTTCATCCACATGGGAATTGTTATAAGCATTATAAGAAGGCTTTGAGTTTTTTCCTTACACCTTGATATTATATATGCCATCGGGTAGGCAAGCAAAATGCAAATAAGACAGGATATAAACGCAATCCAAATGGATTTAAGAAAAATATCGCCGTAAAAGAAAGCATTTTTAAAAGGCTCAAAAGAAAAATTTCCGCTTTTGTCCGTGAATGCGTAATAGATTATAGTAACAAGGGGAATAAGGGTGAAAATCACCATCCAGATAAGGTAGGGAATAGAGGGTTTGCGTGATTTCATCAGTCGTCACCCTCCTCATTTACGGGAAAAAACACCGCCTTTGTAAAATCAAAGGATATAGGCACATAGGTGGCAACCTGTTCGTCCTGGTCACTTTGCATAAGCCATTTTCTTTCGTCTGATTCAAGGATTATTTCGTTATGCTCGCCTTTCCAGATAACAGATTCAATATAAACATCGTTTAAATCTCCGTTGCCGTCGCCTGCAATATGAAGTCCGTCAGGGGGTAAAACAACATTGAGCATGGTGTTTTCTTCAAAGCAAAAACCCTTTACTTCAATACTGTTGCCCTCAATTTCAATTTTCATAGTGTTTTCGTTTTTGTCGGAAGAAATAACCCGGGCGGTAAATTCATTATTAGGCGTGGGGAACATTTTATTCATAATCTGAATATTAAAGGGGATTACCTTCATTCCGATAACCGAGCCTATCTCCTGACATACTGTTGAATGTATGAGCCATTGGCAGTTGTTGCACATAACGGTCATCTCGTAATGAACACCTTTAAAAACAGCGTCAACAACAGTACCGGTAAGCTGTGCCTCTTCAGGTTTTACAACCTCAATATCCTCGGGACGTATAACAACGTCAACAGGCGTGTTCTTTCCAAAGCCCTTGTCAACGCATTGGATTTCCTGTCCTAAAATTTTAACACGGCAGTCGTCAATCATAATGCCGTTAATTATGTTTGCCTCACCGATAAAATCAGCAACAAAGGCGTTCACCGGTTCGTTGTAAATATCCGCAGGAGTTCCTATCTGCTCAATTACGCCGTTGTTCATTACAACAACGGTATCGCTCATTGTCAGAGCTTCCTCCTGGTCGTGTGTTACATAAATAAAGGTTGTCTGTGTTTTCTGCTGAATTTCCTTAAGCTCCTGCTGCATATTTTTTCTGAGCTTTAAATCCAATGCACCCAAAGGCTCGTCCAGAAGCACAACCTTAGGGTCGCAAACTAAAGCTCTTGCTATTGCAACACGCTGCTGCTGTCCGCCGGAAAGCTTTGATACAGAGCGTTTTTCATAGCCTTTAAGGTCAACAATTGAAAGCATTTTGGAAACTTTTTTCTTTATCTCATCCTTAGGTGTTTTTTTAAGCTTTAATCCGAAAGCAATATTATCAAAAACATTCAGATGAGGAAAAAGAGAATACTTTTGAAAAACAGTATTTACGTTTCGTTTGTGAGGGGGGAGATTGTTGATTTTTTTATTTTCAAAATAAACATCTCCGCCGTCAGGATTAAGAAAGCCGCCGATTATACGCAGCGTAGTAGTTTTTCCGCATCCGGAAGGACCTAAAATTGTAACAAATTCCTTATCCTTAATATCAAGGTTAATATGATTTAAAATAACCTCACCGTCAAATTCAACATAAATATCTCTTAAGGATACTATTGCTTTTTCAGATTTTTGCTCCATTTAACACCCACCAGTCTTAATAATAAATTGTCGCATCACTTTCCATTATAGAAAAGATTAAATGACATCATAATGAATTATAATTTTTTATGAATTAAAAGTCAATCAAATATATGAAAAATTTAATTCTCTATTTTTGGTTGAGCTGTAAATTTTATGCGCTGATTAAAAGTGAAAAATGTCCCTAATACTGATTTTTGAACAATACTTGTGTTTAATTCACAAAAAGTTCACTTAATATATGTAAAAAACGTATATAGATTTTGTTGACTTATTTTGGTAAAATTATCATAGGAGTTTTTGCAATTATTACTCTGACAGAATTTTTGAAAGGATGAAATTAATGTTGAAAACAAAACGAACTGTCTGTTTTGCATTAATATTTGCAATGCTGGTTTCAATGGTGGCTTTTGTCACAACGGCACATGCTGTTACAGTTGACGCAAATGTTGCACAAGCAGATACAAGCAATGAAGTATCCTCGGCTTCAACAATTACAAGTCCGTCGGATTTTTCATGGGACAACGCAAATGTCTATTTCCTGCTTACAGACCGTTTTTATAACGGAAACACAAGCAACGACCATTCTTACGGCAGAGGTCTTAATCAAAGCGGCTCTGTTGTAAAAGGCAATTCTGACACAGCCTCCTTCCACGGCGGTGACTTTGCTGGTATTACAAAGAAAATTAACGAGGGCTATTTTGATAACCTGGGTGTAAACGCTCTTTGGATTTCTGCTCCTTATGAGCAAATGCACGGCTATTGTATTGCCGGCAGCGGCTCTTCCTCTTATCCTCACTATTCATACCACGGATATTACGCTTTGGATTTCTCTCAGCCTGACGCAAACTTCGGTACTGCTGAGGAATTTGAGAAAATGGTTGATACTGCTCACGAGCACGGTATCAGAATTGTACTTGACATTGTAATGAACCACGTTGGCTACAATACTATCGGTGATATGAATGAGTATGGCTTTGGTACTTTAAAAAGCGGTTGGGAAAACGGATACTACAACGCAACCCTTACAAGCGATACATATCATAACTACATTGATTACAACAGTAATGCTTCCGACTGGGCAAAATGGTGGGGCGCTGACTGGCTCAGAGCAGGTCTTGCAGGATACAGCACAGGCTCAGGCGACCAGCAGATGAACGTTTCTTATCTGCCTGATATAAGAACCGAGAATTCATCAACAGTTGACATTCCTCAGGTACTTAAGACGAAGTGGCAGAAGGAAGGCACTCTTTCTTCAAAGCAGTCGGAGCTTAACAAATATTTTGCAACAGGCAAATCAAAAACAGTAAGAAATTATCTTGTATATTGGCTTTCACAGTGGGTTGAAAAGTACGGCGTTGACGGTTTCAGATGCGATACCGCAAAGCATGTTGAGCTTGAATCATGGAAAGCATTGAAAGACCAGTGTGTTACTTCGCTTCAGACATGGAGAAAGAACAATCCTTCAAAGCCCGGTGCAAACTGGGATGAGAATTTTTGGATGACAGGCGAGTGCTATACTCATTACCTTTCATACGACAGCTATTATACCCAGGGCGGATTTGATTCAATGATCAACTTCTCCTTTAATGACACAAACTCATTTGACGCAAGTGCTTCCGGTGTACCTTCTTCCGGTTCAATCAACAGCACATATGAAAACTATGCAGGTCAGATTAACTCAAACGATAAATATAATGTTCTCTCATATCTTTCATCTCACGATACAAGATTGTGCAGAAGCAATATGATTTATCAGGGCTCTGCATTCCAGCTTATGCCCGGCGCTATTCAGATTTACTACGGCGATGAAACAAACCGTCCGCTTGCTTCGGGACTTGCTTCGGGAACAGACCACGCGCTTCGTTCGGATATGAACTGGAACAGCATTGACAACAATCTGCTCCAGCACTGGCAGAAGGTTGGTACCTTCAGAAATAATCACGTTGCAGTAGGTGCAGGCAGTCACAAATCGCTTTCTGCAACATCAGGAGCTGCTTTTGCCCGTACATACAGCAAAAACGGTGTATCCGATAAGGTTGTAGCTTGTATTGGCGCAAACAGCAACACAAACGTAACAATTACACTTAACAGCACTTTTGCTGACGGCACAGTGCTTAAAAACACTTACGACAATACAACAGCTACTGTTTCGGGCGGCAAGGTTACATTTAACAGCGGAGCAAACGGAACTATTCTCCTTGAGGAAAACGGACAAATTGTAACAACAGAACCTCAGACCACAGTTCCTCCCACAACAGCTCCTCCTGTATATACAAACATTACTGTAGGCGATGTAAACCTTGACGGAAAAGTAAACATTATCGACGCTCTTTACATTCAGCTTTATTCAGCACACTTTAAAACTCTTACAGAGAATGAATTGAAAGCAGCTGATGTAAATAAAGACGGCAAGGTAAATGTTACAGACGCTACATTGATTCAGTTCTATATTGCAGAGATGTCCGTATCCGGCTCTTATGCAGGCACTATAATTCAGATTGAGCAGCCGACTACTGCTCCTTCAACTACAGCTCCTTCAACAACAGCTCCGTTAACAACTGAACCGACTACGGCAGCACCTACTACACAGCCTGCCACAACAACACCTTCATCGGGAACTGTTGTTTACTTTAAGAACACATCAAACTGGAGCAACGTATATATTCATTATTGGAATAATAACGGTG
>CAMFFI010000102.1 GCA_945949625.1 uncultured bacterium
ACGCATCTGGCTGATTTCGCAAAGCTGTTTTTGGGTGATGTTCGGATGTTCCCCTATAATGCACAGAAGCCTGCCCTGTCCGCGATGAGGAGCTCCCACGGGACCGAGCCGCTTAAAAACTAAATCGTGATAACGATGAAATTCTGTTTCAAGCTTTATCCACCTCTCAAAAAGGGTGTTGTCAACCTCAGACATTTTTAAACCTCCCTCAGATGAAAATAAGAGTATAGTTATTTTAGAAACCAATTATACAGGTACCTGTGAATAATGTCAACAGATATAATGTGAAACTTTGTTCACATAAAAAATTTTATAACATTAGAACTATTTTTACGGTTTAGGAGATGATTTTTAAATAAATTCTTACATAAAAAGAAAACCAGCAGTTTTGGACTGCTGTTTTCTGAAAGAAGTTTTGAATAAAGGATGAAATGAATAAATACTTGATATGCTAATATTATATCATAAAATGTCAAAAAATCTATTGACATTATACATAAATTTAGATAACGATATTTTGCTTATTGTATATTATGTAAAAAACACAAATTGCTAATTGGGCAAAATAACATATAAAAAACGGAAACAGGCAGTTTTTATTCTTTGCTTGTTTCCGTTTTGATTTAAAAGTTGTCCAATCTTGCAAGAACCATTTGGATTTTTGTTGCGTCAGATATACCTATACTGCCGCTTTTATCGGTATCGGCATTGTTTAAGGAACCCTTGGAAAACCTGATAAATTCCGAAAGATAAAGCTGGACTAAGGTTGCGTCCGTTATCGTAAGCTTGTTGTCACCGTTTACGTCGCCGGTTTTAGAGGTATTGCTTATGTAAAAATCAAGCAGAGCGCTGTCTGCGGATAAACCGAATAATTGCTCCGAATAATCAAGAACACACCAGCCGGTCTTATTATTGTAGGTAGTATATCCCCAGGTATAGCCGTCGGCTTCCTGAATTTTCTTTACGTTAATTTGTGCGTAATAAGGAATAAATCCGATTTTTGAATTTGACGTTCCCGCACCGCTTCTCATATTTACTCCGTCATCAGAGGTGATTGCGTAAAATTCGTTTACCTCTCTGTAAGGAGGAGAGGTGGTTGCAGGCTCTGTGGTTGCAGGAGCAGTTGGAGTAGGCTCCGGGCTTGTCCCTGATTTAAGCAGGAATTGAACGTCATCGGTTAAGGCGATGTATCCCGTCCTGCCTAAGTATGTGGTTTTTCCCCAGGTATATCCTCCGTTTTCAACCTTTTCGGTAACAACAAAACCCATATGATAATCAATAGTATCTAATACGCTGTAATTTTTTCCCGGACCTGAGCGGAAATTTATGCTGCCGGTGTAATCCACAGAACGGTATAATTCACCGCCAAAGCCCTTTGAAGTAAACTCGCCGGGATATATGTAGCCCTGAAATGTCCAGCCGCTTTGTCCGGGATTGTCATAATCTTCAACAGAAAGGTAAAAATTAAGATAACCGTATGCAGATTGGGACATTATAATTTTATCGCCTACAATTGCCTCAACTATTGCAACGTGACCGCTGTCGCCGCAGTCCCAACAGGCAACAGCACCGATTTTCGGAGTTTTACCGTAGCTGTAATATCCGTGCTCCTTATTGTAATCGTACCATTCCTCAGCGTCATAATGGCACAAATTCGGCTCCCTGCCCAGCATTTCGTACACTCTTCCGTAAGCGTAGCAGGTGCAGTTAGGCATACCGTAGCCGCAGTTGTAGTATATATTTTTGGTTGTATAATAGGCATAGCTGCTTTCCGTAGAATAAGCTGGCTGACATCTTGGCGTAATGCTTGTTGCCGCATCTGCTTTAAATAAGGACTGAAAAGCCGATAATGCTATAACTGTTGCAAGCATAAGGCAAACGGCTGCTATAATTATCCGATTATTTCTGAGAAATGAAAATTTACGAAAAGACAGCATTAAATTTACCTCCGGTTAAAAAATCCCTTACAAAATATGAATAATTCCAAATAAACAAAATGATTATAACATAATAAACAATATATTTCAAATAACCGAAGAAAAACACTGAAAAAAACAATACAAAAATCCTTGCACTAACGGCTTAATTTAATAATGAAATTACTAATTTAAAGGGATTTGACAATAAATTAACGATTTTTTATTGACTTGAAAAGATGAAACTTGTAAAATTAAAATGATAAATAATTGATATATGTAAACAGGAATGAAAGGAAGTATTTTATGAATACGGAAGCGTTTACAAAATATGAATCTGAGGTGCGTTCTTATTGCAGGCATTTTCCTGTAATATTCAAAAAAGCAAAGGACGCTTATTTCATTGATGAAAACAATGAAAAATACATTGACTTTTTCTGCGGTGCAGGTGCAGAAAACTACGGACATAACAATGACTATATAAAGGAAAAGGTAATAGATTATATTTCAAACGACGGTATTATTCATTCTCTTGATTTATATACCGAGGCTAAAAGAGATTTTATAGATTATTTTGAAACTAAGGTGCTCCAGCCCAGAGGACTTAACTATAAAATTCAGTTCCCCGGTCCTACAGGTACAAACGCAATAGAGGCGGCTTTAAAGCTTGCAAGAAAGGTTAAAAAGAGAAGAACGGTTTGGGCGCTTATGGGTGCTTTTCACGGTATGACATTAGGAGCATTGGCGCTTACTACCGATACAGGCTCACGCAAAGGCGCAGGTGTTCCCCTTGAAAATGTGGTTCATATTCCTGCACCATATATGTTCCCCAAGCTTGATACAATAAAATATATGCAGACTCTTCTTGACGATGACCATTCAGCTGTTGAAAAGCCTGCGGCTCTTGTTATTGAAACCGTTCAGGCAGAAGGCGGCATTTATGTATTTTCAAATGAGTACCTTCAGGCTGTAAGAAAATTCTGCGATGATAACGATATTTTGCTTATTGTTGACGACGTTCAGGTTGGCTGTGCAAGAACAGGAACATATTTTTCTTTTGAGAGAGCAGGAATTGTACCCGATATGGTTGCACTTTCAAAATCAATCGGCGGTTACGGCTTTCCTTTTGCGCTTACTCTCTTTAAGCCTGAGCTTGACCTTTGGGCTCCTGCTGAGCATAACGGTACTTTCAGAGGAAATCAGATTGCAATTGTAGCCGCTAAGGCAGGTCTTGAATATATGCTTAACGAAAAGGTGGAGGCTCAGGTTAAGAAAAAGGGCGAGCTTGAAGAGAAGTTCATAAGAGAAGAGATTCTTCCCCTTGACAGCCGTCTTGAATACAGAGGAATCGGTCTTGTCTGGGGTATTGATTTTTCAAAAATCCCCGATGAGAAATTCTGCGACAAGGTTCAGGAATTCTGCTTTGAAAACAAGCTGATTATTGAGGCGGCAGGCAGAAAAAATGCAGTTATCAAAACAATGCCACCGCTTACAATTTCAGAGGACACCTTGCTTGAGGGACTTAATGTTCTGAAAAACGCAATTGCAGAGGCTTTAAAAACACTATAATTCATAAAGAAATAAAAAGGCGGAGATTTTTCTTCGCTTTTTTTAAAAAACAATGATATATTCATCATAAGGGGTTATTATGAACGTAAATTATATTAAAAGAGTTTTGGGCGGCGCAAGCTTTAAAAAAATGTTTGAAAAAATTGACGCCATTCACGAAAAGACAGGAAAAAACAAGCTTAAGCTGTTTTTTGATATGATGATTTGCTCTGTAAAGTACGGTGCAGGCTACAACGATTATATTATTTTTGAATTTTACAATATGAAAGCTAAGGAAAGAAAAACCTACCTTACAAGGCTTAAAAACAAAAAGCTTGTTACAATGCTTAATGATGAGAAGTATGCAAGAATTTTTGACGAAAAAAATCTTTTTGACAAAAAATTTGCAGAGTTTATGGGCAGAGAGGTTATTGACCTTGCAGACATAGGGTATGAGGAATTTAAAAAATTTACGGAAGGAAAATCGGAATTTTTTGCAAAGCCTTATATCGGTGAAAGCGGAAAGGGCATTGAAAAAATCAAAGTGTCCGACTTTGAAAATACGGAGGAGCTTTGGAAATATGTTAAGCGTGAGGATAAAAACTTCGGCGTAATTGAAGAGGTTGTCGTTCAGCATCCTGACGCCGCAAGAATTTATCCCAATTCCCTTAACTGCCTGAGAGTTGTAACTCTTGTAAATGACGGAAAACCAAATATTCTTTACGCTGTGTTTAAAATGGGAAACAACGGCGGCTTTGTTGATAATCTGGAAAACGGCGGACTTGCCTGTCATTTTGACCTTGACAAAGGCGAAATTATCGGACAGGGACATACCTCTGCTCTTGTTAATTATGACGCACATCCTGCAACGGGAATAAAATTTGTAGGCTATAAGCTGCCGTTTATGGATGAGGTTAAGGATATGGTCAAAAAGGCGGCAATGGTTTTGCCCGAGTTCAGATATGTGGGCTGGGATGTATGCCTTACTCCAAACGGACCTGCAATCATTGAGGGCAACGATTACCCTGCATATGATTTTCCCCAGCTGCCCGACCCGGACAAACCGCGAATCGGTCTTTTGCCTAAAATTGAGTCTTTCGGCATAAAGCTTTAAGCTGTGAATGTGATTTTTCGGAGGAAATTATGAAAAGAAACGATTATATTTCTTGGGATGAATATTTTATGGGCGTGGCAATACTTGCTTCAAAAAGGAGCAAGGACCCCAATACTCAGGTTGGCGCATGCATTGTAGATAATAACAATATTATCCTATCGACAGGCTACAACGGATTTCCCTACGGATGCTCCGACGATGAGTTTCCCTGGGAAAGAGAGGGAGAAGACACAAAGTATAACTACGTTGTTCACGCAGAGCTTAACGCTATACTGAATGCCAGGGGAAAATCTTTAAGCGGTGCAAAGCTGTATGTTGACTTGTTCCCCTGCAATGAATGTGCAAAAGCTATTATACAGTCCGGAATAAGCGAGGTTGTATATTTGTATGATAAATACGCAGATACCAAGGAAACACAGGCGTCAAAAAGAATGTTGCAGTCGGCAAATATAAAATTAAAGCAGTTAGTTACCGACAAAAAAATCACAATAGATTTTGAAAGATAAAGTACATTATTAAAATTTATTATTAAATTGAAACAATTAAGGGGCTGTCGCATTAACACAACCCAAAAAGAAAAACCGGGCAGCCCGAAGGGG
>CAMFFI010000103.1 GCA_945949625.1 uncultured bacterium
ATACAATACTTTATATAAGTTTTTCAATAGCTTTTTCATTATTTTTTTCAAAAGATTGATAAATTTTTTAATTTTTCTTTTTATAAAGTTAATTATCGGAATTAATAATCTATCCGCCGCTTTTCCTAAGCTTATATTTAAAACAGCAAAACCTATAAGCTCGCCTAAAATCATATAAAATCTTACGCTGCCGTTTAAAAAAGCAAGCGCAAACAGAAAGGTTGACACCGAAGAAACTGTCATAAACAAAATATCGGTTACAATAAGTGTATTTTTATTGTTTAAAAAAACAATACGCAGTATTTTTATTATTTCATACAGAAACCATAATGCTCCGCCCAGAACCAGTGAATACAAAAAAGCCACTGACTGCTCTAAAAAAGTATATTCCAAATCATACCTCTGCTATTTAAAAAGGCGCGAAAATACGCCGCTTTTTTCTTTTTTATCTTCAGAATAAATTAGTCCGTCAATTTTTCCGTCAAGGGAAACCTCCCCTGTTTCAAGGCTTAATTTGCTTATATGGAGGTTTTCCCCTCTTACAATTAATATTCCGCAGCTGCCGGACAGAGTTACCATTTCGTCATTAAAGCCCAAAACATCGTCTATTCCGCCCAACGAAAGGTTTTTTCTGTTTTCAAGAATTAAATTGTGTTTCTTTTGGTTTTGCTCACTCATAAAAATTCCTCCATACTTTGTATATACAAATATATGGAGGAATTTATTCAAATATGTTAATTAATGTATTCATACATATTACAGGCGTCTTCTTTTCTTACTGTTTCTTTAACTGAAGAAACCCTGAATTTTATAATCTTATCGCCTAAGGTTATTTCTACAACATCGCCCTCCTTAACATCATAAGACGCACGGGCCGTTTTACCGTTTACAGCAACCTTGCCTGCGTCGCAGGCGTCATTTGCAACGGTTCTTCTTTTAATAATACGTGAAACCTTTAAATATTTATCTAAACGCATAGCTACCTCTTAATTAAAAAAGTCGAGTGCCTCGACACGCAATTCGTGCAGACAGTTTGTACTGACTGCAACCTTTTATGCCCGAGCACAACCGAGCAATTTCCTATAATGTAAAAAAGCCGACGCAAGGTCGGCTTTTAAAAACTCAGAACAAATTAAATTATTTGTTTACAGCCTCTTTGAAAGCTTTACCTGCTTTAAATGCAGGAACTTTTGATGCAGGAATATCAATTGATTTACCTGTTCTTGGATCGCAGCCTGTTCTTGCATTTCTCTGTCTCTGCTCGAAAGTACCAAAACCAACTAACTGTACTTTTTCACCGTTAGTAACTGCTTCAATAACAGCGTCAAGAGTAGCAGTTAAAGCTGCTTCTGCATCTTTCTTTGTAAGACCGCTTTTTTCTGCAACAAGTGCAACGAGTTCTGTTTTGTTCATGAGATTACCTCCATAATTATGTTAATTTATTTTAACTTCTTCCCAAAGGGAATCAAGTTCTTTAACAGTTGCCGAAGACATATCAATGTTTCGCTCTTTTGCAAGAATCTCAACCTTTCTGAAACGCTCGGAAAATTTATCACAAGCCTTATACAAAGCCTCTTCGCTGTCAATCTTTAAAAATCTTGCCACATTGACTACCGAAAAAAGAACATCGCCCAGCTCTTCCGTTTGATGCTCATAGTTTTTTTCATCAATTGCTTCCTTAAGCTCGGAGACCTCCTCGGTCAATTTTTCAAAGGCACCGTTTACGTCTTTCCAATCAAAACCAACCTTTGCGGCTTTTTGCTGAATTTTTGTACTGCGCATTAAAGAAGGAAGTGCCTTTGAAACGCTTTCCATTGCTTCATACTGGCTTTTCTGGGACTTTGTCTGCATTTTAACATTGTCCCAACTGGAAAGTGCTTCATCGCTTGTATCCGCCTGAACATTACCAAAAACGTGAGGATGACGGATTATCAGTTTTTTGCATATGCCGTCGCATACATCGTCAATATCAAAAGAACCGATTTCGTTTTCCATTTCTGCGTGAAAAACTACCTGAAGGAGAACATCGCCCAATTCTTCCTTTAAAAGCTCCTTATCATCCGTATCAATTGCCTCTATAACCTCGTAGGTTTCTTCGATTAAATTTTTGCGGATTGATTTATGATTTTGTTCTCTGTCCCAAGGACAGCCGCCGGGAGCGCGTAGAAATTTCATAATTTCTACTAAATCTTCAAATTTATAGTTAGTTTTTTCCTTAAAATCCAAAGCTTTATTCTCCTTAAACTAAAAATCAAAATCACCTTGTTCAATTGACAATTATATATTTTAACCTATCAAATGATATTTTTCAAGTACTTTTGCAATTTTTTCTCCTTTTGGTAAAAATTTGATTTCCGCAGCGGTAAAAGTACGCAAAATCAACAAAGCCGCCACATAAACGACAACAGCTACGACTATTGAAAGTATGGTTGCAATTTTTCCGTTCATAATATTTTCAAGCAGCATATGAGCGAAAAATGCCGCTGCCGCACAGCAAATTGCAGAACCAAGAGGCTTGACAATGGTTGAAAGCAGGTTCGGCATAACACCTGAATATTTAATCAGCAGATACATTGCAACTATGCACATCAGCGTATATGCAACAAGAGAACCTGCTGTTGCGCCCTGAATGTTGATGCTTACAACGCTTACAAAAGACCATGTAATAAATACTTTTACAATTATTCCGCCGCTGTAAAGATAAAGGGGAATATTCACCTTGCCTACACCTTGAATCATACTGCATATGGGAGTTATTGCAGAGGTTACAATTGTTGTAAGTCCCATAATTATCAAAACTCTTGAGCCTACCTCAATAAGCGCAGGGTCACCGTAAAGCAGACCGAGAATAGGCTTTGCAAGGACGCTTAAGCCCAGACCTGCCGGAAAGGCAACCATCATAGTAAGTCTTAAAACAGTTTCAATAGAATTCTTAAGCTCTGTTTTATTTCCTCTTGTATAAGCACTTGTAACATTAGGCATAGCACTGGTTCCGAACACCTGTGTTACTGCGGTTACAACCTGCATAAGTGTAAGACAGGAGCCGTAATATCCCCACAACACCGTCTGAATTGTAATCGGATTGCTTTCCGTAGGATTTAAAGGTATGGCTTTTTCAAGGCCGAGTCCCTGAAAGCTTGCAAGCATTCCTTCTCTGTTGGTAACAGCCATATCCTTAAGCACGTTCTGGATTACAATGCTGTCAATCCAGGAGCTCAAGCTCATAACAAATGCACCAAGTCCGATTGGTATTGCTGTTTTAATCAATTTATTTAATGTTTCTCTTTTTGTTCTTGCGTCGATTGAATTTTGCAGATATTCCTTAGGAATACTTCCGCTCCTCTTATATTTTATAAACAAATACAGAAAAGCGGCAAAGCTGCCCATAACAATTCCGAAGATAGCGCCTGCAACAGAAAAAGACAGCAGGGTGTACATAGCGTCTGTTTCTGTTTTAAATT
This sequence comes from uncultured bacterium, assembly GCA_945949625.1. Taxonomy (GTDB): domain Bacteria; phylum Bacillota; class Clostridia; order Oscillospirales; family Acutalibacteraceae; genus Ruminococcoides. Next base: position 3,462 of record CAMFFI010000103.1, read on the forward strand.
GCAATCCGAAAACAGTTCCTGTTTCCAAATAATTGCTTAAGCCGATTTTCATTACAGAATAAGCGACAATTAAGCCTAAAACCATTTTGCCGGCAGCCTCGATAATCTCGGAGATTGCCGTCGGAGTCATATTTCTCATTCCTTCAAAATATCCCCTGTAAATGGATTCAAGACATCCGAAAAGTATTGCAGGAGAAAGGAAAAGCATAGGTATAAGAGAGTACGGAGAAGAAATTACATTAATATAGTAAAAGCTTCCGAAAAACATTACTGCAAAGCAGATTACACCCATAGTAACAAAAAACGGAATTGAAATTTTATGAATCAACTGCACGTCCTTATAGCGCTTCTGACTTACACTTTCGGAAATCAAGCGTGAAACGGCAATCGGAAATCCGGCTGTTGCTATTGTAAAAATCGGAATATATATTTCGTAGGCGTTGTTAAAGAGTCCCATACCCAATCCTGCGTACTGCTCTCCGAACATACTGTATAAATTTGTCATTACAATTTTATATACAGCGCCTAAAATTTTAACTATTACCATACTTGCAGAAAGAATGGCGGCACCTTTCAGAAAGCTTTGCGACGCACTTTCTTTTTGTGCAGAATTAATACTGGACTTACCCTTTGACAACATAATCACCTAAGTTTATAAAAAATTACAGGCAGATATAAAATATCTGCCCTATGTTACTTTATGCTTATAAATTTATTCCTGAGGACTTTTTTCGACAGTTGCATTGTCGGAGTCTGCCTGTGAATTTTCCGGATTATTATGCGCTTTATCCTCTTTGTCTGATTCAGCCTGACCTTCAATTCTTATGCCGCACTTATTACAAAAAACAGAGTCCTTTGCAATAACAGCAGAGCAGGCAGGACATATCATAAGATTTTTTGCAGTTGCCAAAAGCTCGTTAATGGCTGTTAAATCATCCTTTAAGGCTTTGATTTCGTCAATTTTGGCATCAATAAGCTGCTGTGAAGAGCTGCCCTTAAGCTTTGATTCATACACCATTTCGCCTAATTCTTGACATTTTTTATTAATTTCTCCTTTGATGGAGTTTGCATTAAATTTAAGCTTTGAAATGTCATAAATATTGCCTGCTTTTTTAGAAAAAGCATTGGCTGCTGCTTTTGCATTTACTACTACGTCATCAAACATTCCCATAATTATCTTCCTTTCTGTTAGTTTGAGTATATAAACTGCTTGCTTAACATCTGATTTTGCTTATTATATCATTAAAAGCATTTTAGTTCAACAGTTTAAAAATATTTTTTGTAAAATTCAGGAATTATATTTTTCCTTTGGAGAATTTCATCAAATCTGTTTATATATTCATATGGGTATTTAAAGTTAAATATACGTTCAAGATAATCAATTGACGGTGATTTTAGCTTTGTAACAGCGCCTGCGCCGCAGGCAAGTATAGTGTGTGTTTCATCCATTACAAACACGTTGTATAAGCATTCGTTTCCTCTTTTTGAACAACCCACATTTTCAAGATTTCCCGCCATTCTGCTTTGGCGGTAAAGATAATACGGAATATATTCGCTGCTGCTCAGTTTATCTTCTGCATATTCAAGCATTTTTGCAGTTTCTTCTGCCTGCCTTGTATCAAGCTTTACCCCCTCTTCCGTAAGGGTTGAGCTTCGTTTCATTGAAAGTGTAT
>CAMFFI010000104.1 GCA_945949625.1 uncultured bacterium
ACCCCCTCTATCCCCCTATGAGTGGGCAGAAACATCCCGCCCTACGATGTTACAGGAATGTTTTATCTGTCTGTATGGACAACCCTTGCGGTTGTCCTAAAAACAAAAACGATACCTAAAAAACGGACAGCCGCAAGGGCTGTCCCTACACTGTGTCTGCAAATACTGCAAGCCTATATGTTTCAATACTCGCCTCCCTCTGACGAGGGAGGTGTCAAAACGCAGTTTTGACGGAGGGAGAGAAGTAGTGCAGAAACATCCCGCCCTACGTTGCTACAGGAATGTCAAAAATGCCTTACAATTTTTCAATAACATCTATTTAAAGCATTTAATCAGGAATTAGCACAACAAAGCTAAACAATATACTCCAAATGTTTACAATATATTGATTTTATTACCAAAATAGAACACATAATTTTGTCATAAACATAAAATTTATAAAAAAAGTGTTCGAAATATGAAAAATTATTGTAAAATTAATGTAAAAATGATATACTAAATGTGATTATTAGAAAAGGTGTAACTTGTGCAGTAAGTCCTATGGTCAGCGTGGATATGCATAAGACAAGCCTAATCAATATTAATTAAACGGAGGAAAATAATGAAAATGAAAAGAAATTTAAAAAGAACTATATCTGTTGTTTTAACAGTCCTTATGATTCTTTCCACAATGATTGTGGGTGTTGTTACTGTTAATGCAGCAACTACCATTTATTTCAAAAATACAAATGGTTGGACTAATGTAAGGATATATGGTTATAATGACAGTAGTACATCTGTTTATGGAGGTTGGCCGGGTACTACTGTAACTCTTGTTAATGGAACCACAGATGTTTACTCGGTAGAACTGAAAAGTGATACAGATAAAATAATATTTAATGATACTTCAGATTCTAATACTAAACAAACTGTGGATATAACAGATGTTTCTACTCAAATAAGCAATGGTAAAAATATGGTTGTATGTAATTCCACAGCAGGTACTGATGGAAAATACGGTGTAACTTGGGATACCTACAGTGGTGGGGAAACTCAGCCAACTTCACCAGACCCTACACCTTCAACAGGTGTAAAAATTTACTTTGACAATTCATCATCATCATATAATTGGAAAACGGTGTATGCTTATGTTTATGATGAGTCAAGCACTCCTACTGTGAGCAATGGCAACTGGCCAGGTAAAGCAATGACATATGATTCAACGCTTGGATTGTACTATTATGAGGTTCCCCCTAATCTTATAAATGGTTTAGTTATTTTTAATAATAATAGCGGTTCTCAGTATCCAGGTGAAAACCAGCCCGGTCTGTCAATAGAAGGAAAATCTAAAATTTTAAAAGAAACAACTTGGTCTGATTATCAGGGTGAAACAGAGCCAACCTATACTGCACCTACAAAAGATAAGTTAAGTGCAGGCGAAAAGGTTTATTTCCAAAGTTCAAAAGCGCTTAAAAGCGTTGAGCTGACAATAAACGGCGGAACAGAGGCTGTAAAAATGACCTCTGTCGGTAACGTAAACGCAAAGTTCTACTACAGCTATACTCTTAAAGAAGACGCAACATCCTTTAATTTCAAAACTACCGATAAATCAGATACACCTGTCGTAACAGATTATCCTGCAACATATAAGGGGAATAATTATAATTATAATATGTTTACCGACGGTAATGCATGGGCAACCTTTGAAATTGACAAGGCAAATGCTTATACAAGCGGCCTTTGGGTTGACGTAGCGCCTGATGTTAAACATTCATCTGTGGGACTTATCAGATGGTCAAATAAAAAGTGGGTAGCAGAAAAAGGTTTAACAGGAACATTAGGTAATAACGTTTACAACCTTTATATTCCGTCAGGAAATACAACAGACGGCAAAAAGACTGTTCCTGTTTATTCAAAATATTCTACTCTCACTATTGATGGTACACCCGTAAATCAAGGTAATGAATATACCTTTGAAAATAACAAGTCTTATACAGTTGTTGGTAACGGCACCTCATATACAATGAATGTGTATATTTCTAAATCTGCCTCTGTTTTGCTTGGTACACCTACGGATATTCCTACAACAACAGGTATTGAGAAAAGTAAAGCAGTTTGGAAATCCGGCGGATTTATGACCTTAAGTGATAACGGTGCTGTAAAGGACGGACTCCAGACACTTGATCAGATTAAGGGCAGAGGAAACTCCTCTTGGAACAGAAGCCGTGATTACATAGGAAAATATGCTTTTAACATCAAGGTTTACTCAAAAATTGACCCACTGGGTATGGGTGCAACAAAGGCAAAGAGTTTCTGCCTGCTTGCTAATAATATGGACCCGTCATTGCTCCGTAATATGGTAACATATCAGATGGCAGAAGACGCTAAGCTTCCTTTTGTACCGAACTTTAAATCAGTTGACTTGTTTGATAACGGCGATTACCTCGGTACATATCTTCTTACTGAAAAGGTTGATGTAGGCAGCAGTAAGCTTGTTCATGGTGAAACAACTGAGAATATTCACAGTAAAGCTGATGAAAACTCTAAACAAACATCAAGCTACACGTATAATAGTAAACAATATAATATTCAGTATACATCAAATTTAAACGCTGACGGTCTTACAGGAGATGCCTTTAAAAATAAGTCCTATCTCCTTGAATTTGATTTAGCAACAAGAGCAAAGGAAGAGGCTTGCTGGTTTGAAACACCTCAGGGAAAATATGTTGCATTTAAGGCTCCTGAATTTGCGTCATTAGATGAAGTTAAGTATGTGGCAGAAAAGTGGGCAAAAGCAGAGGAAGCTGTTTATAAAGGCGATTATGACGCAGCTTCTCAGCTTATTGATATGAAATCTTTTGCTGAAACATATCTTGTTCAGGAATTCACAAAGAACCTTGATTCTGCTGAAACAAGCTACTATGTATATTTCGACGGTACTCAGGGCGAAAATACAAAGTGGAAAGCTACTCCGATTTGGGATTATGACTGGACATTAGGTGAGTATATATACGGTGATAATAAAGAAATCGTAAAAGATACAAATTCAACAAATGATTTAACGACAACAAGTGGTTGGTTTGCAAAGTTTAAGGTTTTAACTGTAGATGAAAATAATGTAACTAAACCCGGTGTGCTTAACTTCCAGGCTAAGCTTGCTAATATCAGCAAATTCTGGGAGAACGATGTTAAATATGTATGGAACCATGGATTTAAAACTTCTGCTGAGAAGGTATTTAATTCTACAATAGATAATTTTTATAATGATAATGCGGCTTCTTTTGCAATGAATGAAGTGCTTTGGAGTTCTATTGCTAACAATCCCACAGGCGAATGGGGTACCAAAAAAACCGGCAATAATCCTTCTGAAACAAGAAATTACTTAAAATCTTGGGGACAAGACCGTACAACATGGATGAACGAAACCGGCGGACTTTCAGCCAGTGTAACAACTGTTTACGCAGATCCTGCTGATTTTGGCAACCCCGACACACTTTATGCAATTGTTGACGGTACGCCAAAATCTATGGAAAAAATTACAACTGAAGAAGATGCACACTATGGATTCTTTGCAGTTACAGTTGTAAAATCATCTGCTTCTAACATTTCATTTGCTGTTCCTAATGACGGTTCTACTAAAATCGGTGCTACTTCAACACTTACAGCAGGAAAGGATTATCACGTATCTGCTTCAGGTGTTACATCAGAAGCTGCAACAGCAGACTGCACTTCAGGTCATAAGCCTTATGTAAAGGTAAATCTCAGCAATAATTCTGTTGAGATAAACACACTTGTAACAGTTACATCTGAAGTGTTAAGAGCTTTATCTTATGACAAAGTAACCGGTACAGACCCAAGCGGAAATGCCGTTACAATTTCATCAGACGGTAAATTCACACCAACTGCTGCCGGAGATTATATATTTACAGTAAAAGCTAAAAACTACCACGGCTCTGCTTCTGCAAAAGCTACATTGACTGTAACAGAACAGCAGGAAACAACTGAGGCTACAACAGCAGCTCCGACAACCGAACCTGCTACAACCGAACCTGCTACAACCGAGCCTGCTACAACAGAGCCTGTTACAACCGAACCTGTTACAACTGAGCCTACCACAACTCAGCCTGCAGGTACTGAAATTACAAACCTGAATGTTAAGTTCAAAGGCACAACACTCTCTTACTTAGTACCGTCCCTTGAAGTCAAAGACGCTGACGGAAATGTTGTTTTTGACAAGGCAGAACTTTCAAGAACAAGAGATAGAATAGGCGTTCATTTTGAAGGCTCATACGCTTTTGAATGGTTTAGCACAACAGTAAGCGAAACACTTAAATCTGACGAAAGCTATACCTTTACATTTACAACAAATGGAAGTAAAATGTCAGCTGTTCTTGTTCCTGAATTGTCAGGATATGCAAGCGGCTCAACAATATTTGTTGCTGTTGATAACCTTCACAACGGTACTGAAGCTGTAGATATTACAAAGAATGAAACCGCAAAAACAACATACCGTACATCGGTTCATATGATTTCTAACGTGGATTCAACAATTCAGTTAGCAAGAATTAACCTGACTACTGTAAATTCAAGCGGTACACAAACATCAACTACTTATAAATTAGGCGATGTTAACCGTGATAATAAGCTGAATATTATGGATGCAACAACCTTACAGCTTAAGCTTGCAGAGCTTGAAAATGAGGAAGAAAACGACAGTACTCTCGGCGACTTTAATGTTGACGGTGACTTGAACGTTGGAGACGCTACCACATTACAGCTCTCACTTGCAAGCCTGTACTGATATGAATTGACTTAATTAATCCCATTAATCTTTGGCTTATAATTAAATAATTTACAAAAACCGCAGCGATATATTCGCTGCGGTTTTGAAGTTTATCCTATAAAAAAGCCCTTGCCCATAATATGAGCAAGGGTTAAAATATTTATTCAATTATATGGTCGCAGTAATTACACATTAAATGTCCGTCAACTCCGTAATGACAATGATTTGGAAGATACTGCTCTGTATGAGTTATGCATTTCTTGTTGCGGCATCTGCTGTTTGTAAGCTGAGGCTTGT
>CAMFFI010000105.1 GCA_945949625.1 uncultured bacterium
TTTCTCATTTTTTACCCCAAAAATCCGAGCTTCACTTTGGCAATTTAGGCGTACTGTTTTTTTAATTTTTTACCTAAAGGTTGATGTATTCTTTTCTCTCCCTCCGTCAAAACTGCGTTTTGACACCTCCCTCATCAGAGGGAGGCAAGAATTAAAACACAAACGTTCTGCGAAGTTTTCGGACAAACCTTGTAATTGTCCCTACTGTTTTTATTTATTACCCTGCAATATTGATTTGCTCCGAGGTTTCGTTTGTTTTTATCGTATTCTTTTTTTCCCGATACTTTTCAATGTGCTTTATAATTACAACGGTAGAAATCAGGGAAAAGCCCAATGAAACCACGCTTAAAGGATTAAACAAAGCGCACACTACGCCAAAGTAAAAATATGTGACGATTGAGCGGTCCTTATGAGGACTGATTTTTATTACAACCGAAAAGAATATATAGAAAAAGCACAGCAAAAGCAAGGGAATAAAATTTTCGGGAACAAAACCAAGACCTACTCCGAAAGAAACTGCAATTCCTTTTCCGCCGTCAAAGGAGTTCCACAAAGGAAAACAATGGCCTAAAATAGGAGATACTACCACAAGAGCAAAAAGAATATTGTTGGTATCCAGAGTATTTTTTGCCCAGAATACAGGAATAAAGCCTTTAGCCAAGTCAAAAATCAAGGTAAGAGTACCGACTAAAAAATTTCCGTAAACAAAAGCGTTTGCAGTACCCGGATTGTGGTCCTTGCTTACGCTGAAAATATTCTTATTGCAAAAGCACTTAACCAGTATATAGCCTGTAAGAATACTGCCCATTACATAACCCATAAGGGAAAACAAAAAATAATCCAATATTTTCATTTTACCTCCCCCTTTCCCTGCTGTTTACATATAGTTTTCTTTAATTTTTGTTTTTACTGACTATTTCTTCAACAGTCTTGCAGATTAATTCCGCTGAATTTTTTCTTATATTTTTTGTCTGAGCCTTTATCATTTTATTTCTCAGTTCTGTATCAACCAATAATCTTCTTCCCAAAAGCGCCTGTGATTTTGAATCAACTGCCGTTACGCTCATTTTTCGTTTGCAAAAATAGCGGCAGTTTTCGGTTTCGCAGCCGGGAATAGGTTTTATATGCACAATAGGCACGTTGCACACTGCCGCCTCGGTTGTGGTAAGTCCTCCCGGCTTTGTAAACACAACGTCGCAGGCTTTCAGATAAAGGTACATTTTGTTTGTATAGCCTATAATTTTGACGTTTTTATTCTTTCTGTATTTTTCCCTTAATTTTTTTTCAATCTTTTCGTTGCCTCCGCAGATAATATAAATTTCCTCGTTTTCCTTTAGCAGTAAGGACGCCTCATTTGCAAGGCTTGAAAGATTGCCTGCCCCCATACTTCCGCCGATGATTAACTGCATTTTTATGTTTTTGTCAATTTTAAGCAATTCGCGCGCCTGATATTTTGATATGCTTTTTTCAAAATCAGGTGACACGGGTATTCCCAGGGGAATAAGCTTTTCCTCAGGCACTCCTCTCTGCACATATTCATCAATCAAATCTTCTGAGGGAATGAAGTAATAGTCGCAGTCTGTTTCCTCCCAGAAGGGTATGCAGGTGTAGTCTGTTCCTATTGCAAAGACAGGTGGAAGCGCAATCCCCAGTTTTTTCATATGAGTAACAGTTTCCGCAGGGTAAAGATGAGGCATAATTATTGCGTCAAAATGATTGCTTTGTATATATTTTGAAAGGTGCTTTGTCATAGCCGTATTGGCATAATAAACAGGTGATTTATGTGGGGATAAATGCTTGCTTACAAACATTCCCAGCTTGTAAACCTCGCCGAAAACCTTTGGAGTTTTCTTTACAACAGATACATACACTCCGCCCACTGCATTTGAAACCTTATCGCCTGCAAGGCGCAGATAATCAAGCATAACAGCCTGATGTCCCATTTGCTTAAGCTTTTGTTCAATTGCTCTGCCTGCGGCATTATGACCGCCGCCGGTATTACAGGATAAAATTAAGGCTTTCATAAAGCACCTCCTTAAATTTTAATTATTGTTTAATAATAGACAGCTTAACACAAAAACAGCATATTTTCAAGGCTTTTTTCCCACTGTTTCGGCTCTGTTTTCTATAAAAAGTCGAGTGCCTCGACACGCAATTCGTGCAGACAGGTTGTACTAACTATATCCTTTTATGCCCGAGCGCAACCGAGCAGTTTTTTATAAAGTAAAGAAAACAGAGCGGTTATGCTCTGTTAATGTTTACAAGGGTTTTGATTTTATTTTTGAGCCGTGTCGGGGATATTTTTCCGGTGTGGGTTTGATTTTTTCTATGATTACAAGCGTTCTTCCGCTGTTATCGGGCAGAGAAAACTCCTTTATTTCCTTAATTTTTCCGCCTAATAATTCAACAGCATTTTCTGCATTTGCAATTTCACTCTGTGCGTCGGGACCTTTCATTGCCGCAAAAAATCCGCCCTTTTTAACATAAGGCAGACAAAGCTCGCAAAGCAAATTAAGCTGCGCAACAGCTCTTGAAAAGGCATAATCATAGACTTCTCTGTCATTTTTGTTTCTTGAGGCTTCCTCTGCTCTGCTGTGAATTGTCCGGGCAGTAATATTAAGTTTATCACACACATTCTGCAAAAACACAAGCCGCTTGTTAAGGCTGTCAAGCAAAGTCAAATCCAAGTCGTCTCTTACAATTTTCAGAGGTATTCCCGGAAAGCCTGCGCCTGTTCCAATATCAATTACTTTTGCATTTTTTTCAATTTCAAGATACTTTAAGATTGTAAGGCTGTCTGCAAAATGCTTGACTGCAACCTGCTGTGGCTCTGTAATTGCAGTAAGGTTCATTTTTTCGTTCCACTCTATAAGCAAAGCATAGTATTTTTCAAATTTTTCATAGCTTTCTTTTGAAATATCAATATTCATTTCAGCTAACGCTTGTTTTAAAAAATCAGAAACCATAAAATGCTCCTTTATTTGTTTTGTGCAAGCCATATAAGCAGTACGCTTACGTCGGCAGGTGAAACTCCTGAAATTCTGGACGCCTGTCCTATACTTACGGGCTTGATTTTATTAAGCTTTTCCTGCGCCTCAAGTCTTAAGCCGATAATTGTGGCGTAGTCCAAATCTTTCGGCAGTTTTTTATTTTCAAGCTTTCGCATTTGCTCAACCTGATGGAGCTGTTTGTTAATATATCCCTCGTATTTTATTTCAATTTCAACCTGTTCAAAAATATTGGGGTCAATCTGTGGTCTGTGGGTATCAACAGCTTTCAGACATTCATAATCAAGCTGGGGACGCTTTAAAAGCTCTATTAACCTTACTCCCGTTGTTATGGGAGATGTTTCACGTGAAACAAGTATATTGTTCACCTGCTCGGTGGGTGGAATGACCGTTTTCTGAACTCTTTTGTATTCCTGCTTTTTAAGCTCCTGCTTTGCCAAAAATCTTTGCCATCTGTCCTCGGTTATAAGTCCTATTGCATAACCCTTGGGAGTAAGGCGCACGTCTGCGTTATCCTGTCTTAAAATAAGCCTGTATTCACTTCTTGAGGTCATCATTCTGTAAGGCTCGTTTGCTCCCTTTGTTACCAAATCATCAATTAAAGTGCCTATGTATGAGCTTGCTCTGTCAAGAATAAAAGGCTCCTTGCCTTTTATTTTCAAAGCTGCATTTATTCCTGCAATAAGTCCCTGTGCGGCGGCCTCCTCATATCCGCTGCTGCCGTTAAACTGTCCTGCACCGTATAAGCCGGGATAGTCCTTAAATTCAAGAGTTGCCTGCATAGCCAAAGGGTCAACGCAGTCATACTCAATTGCATATGCAGGTCGCATTATAACTGCATTTTCAAGACCTTTTATGGTGTGATAAAATTTAAGCTGAACCTCCTCGGGAAGTGATGAGGACATTCCCTGGAGATACATTTCCTCCGTATCAAGTCCGCAGGGCTCAATAAAAAGCTGATGTCTTTTTTTATCCTTAAAGCGTACGATTTTATCCTCAAGGCTTGGGCAGTACCGGGGTCCAACTCCTTCGATTTTTCCGCTGTATAAAGGTGAACGGTGGATATTTTCAAGAATAATCTCTTTGGTTTTTTCATTTGTCCAGCTTATGTGGCAGTCAACCTTATTTTCGCCTAAATCTTCCGTATCGTATGAAAAAGGAACGGGCGGCTCGTCGCCGCTTTGCTTTTCAAGCTCTGAAAAATCTATGCTCCTTCTTAAAACTCTTGCCGGAGTGCCTGTTTTAAATCTTCTTAAGGGCAAACCAATCTTTTTAAGGCTTGCTCCCAAAAATGCCGCAGGAAAAATTCCGTCGGGACCGCTTTCGTAGGAAACCTCTCCTATAAAAATACGTCCGCCCAGATATGTTCCCGTTGCAATTACAACAGCCTTAACATTAAAAAGTGCGTTCATTCTTGTTTTTAACTGCCAGCCGTTTTCTGTTTGTTTTATATCAACAATTTCAGCCTGTCTGAGATGAAGATTTTCCTGTAATTCAAGCTTGTGCTTCATTACGTTTGAGTATTTTCTTCTGTCTATCTGAGCTCGCAGAGAATGAACGGCAGGGCCTTTGCCTCTGTTTAACATTCTCATCTGTAAAAAACATTCGTCGGCAGTTTTGCCCATTTCTCCGCCTAAAGCATCAATTTCTCTGACAAGATGTCCCTTTGCTGTTCCGCCGATTGACGGGTTACAGGGACAGTTGCCTACTGCGTCCATATTTATAGTAAACACAGCCGTATTACAGCCAAGTCTTGCGCTTGCCAGCGCCGCTTCAATACCTGCGTGACCTGCTCCGATTACGGCTACGTCATATTCACCTGCTATATAATCCATTTTTCTCTTCCTTTCAATGGAAATTTATCAAAAGTTGTAAGCTTTTATACAACAATTGTTGTTTTTTTAATATATATGAGGGTGGTTGTTATGATGAAAACTATGAAAAGTTTTACTTTCCCACACAGAAATTGTGGAAAACCTTATCCACAATTTCGTCGCTTGCTCTTTCGCCTGTAAGCTCAAGCAAACT
>CAMFFI010000106.1 GCA_945949625.1 uncultured bacterium
ACGCAAAGTCAACAGTTTTACCAAATTTACAAAACTTTTTCATTTAGTGAAATATCCTCATAAATAAAAAACCGCAGGTGATGAATTTAAAATCACCTGCGGCTTTGTGTGTTTATTAAATTTTACTTATGCTATTTATTATTTATTTGCTTTTTTCTTATAAACAGCGATTACAAATATTGACGCACCTGTTAATACTGCAAGCAAAGCAGCAGCAAAGCTGATGTCGCTGGTTGCAATAGTTTTGTTTGAAACAACTGTTGTTTCAGGAGTTGTGTCGGGAGTTGCAACCTTTGAAGTAGCGCCTGTTGCAGGAGCTGCTGTTGTGGCAGGAGCTGCTGTAACAATAAGCTCTTTTGAGAAAACGCTTGATTTAACGCCCTGTTCGTTTACTACCTGAAGAGTTGTAACGTATTTTCCTGCCTCTTTAGTATAGTCTGTGTAAGGAGTGCTGCCGGAATAAATCTGCTCGCCGTCCTTTGTTACAGTCCATAATCTGTCAGCAATAGGAGAACCCTCGTATGTTGACTGGTCAACAACAGAAACCTTTGAATTTAAAGGTACTTCCGTTACGCTTTTGTTGTCAGCGTCAACATAATCAAACTGTGCGTTAATCATTGTAACGTCGCTTGATGTAAAGCTTAATTTTGAGAAGTAAGCGTCCGGGTTACTGCAGGCATAAGGGCCAAAGCTTCCTGACTGAACTGCTGCATCAACTGTTGTAAGGTCTTCGCCGTTTACCTTTACATTTACGCTTGACTCACTTACATTAATAGTAACATTATGTGTTTCTTCATACACTGCGCTCGGAAGGTCGCCGTAAGCAAGAACAGTACCTTTTGCAAAGCCTACTGTGCCGGTGTTGCCTGAATGACCGCTGTACTCACCGTCTTTAGCGTCAATGGTTGAGTGATAAACAGGACCCTGATGTGATCTAGGAGAGTCTGCAGGAGTCCAGGACTCAATGTAAGCAACGCTCCATTTGCGGCTGTATTCACATTCTTCATAAGCATAGAAGGAGTAAACAGGGCTTTCGTCTGTACCTGATTTCTGCATACCCCAGGTAAAGCCTGACGGGTCAAAGTTTTCGCTTAACATATCAAAGCTGAACTCACCTGTTGTAAAGTTTGTGATGTCAGGATTGTAAAATCCTGTCCAGCCTACATTAGCTGTTGTGTTGATGTAATCCTCTTCGCTGTTGTAAACCCATTCAGCGTCATAAGCGGAGCCGAAGGACTTGTCAGGATAGCTTACCCAGTCGTTAAAAATCTTTCCTGAATCAACAGCGATTATGCTGTCTGCAAATGCAGAAAATGAGCATAATACAGTAAGCATAGCCGCTAAGGTTAAGGCAGCGGCAGCTTTGAAAGCTTTTGCTTTTTTCATAAAAAACACCTCTGTTTTTGTTTGAATTTTTTAAAAATGATTCATTTTTTCACAGTAAGTTCAAAAAACCGTTATTAGTTTATCATATAAACGGAAATATGTCTATTGGTCAATAAAAAGAAATGACCAAATATTGGCAAATATCTTTTGGCTATTTTTTACATAAAATTTAATGCGTTTTATATTACTTAACAAAAAGCAGTGTGTTTTACGATTGTTTTTGTAAGTTGCCGGTATTATTTTAAAAGGAAAGCACAGCTTTGCGGCGGAATAACAAGCATATTGTTTTGAATTTGCGTGCCGAAAAGCGGCTTGCAGTTTGCATATCCGGGCGGAACATCAATAACAGCCTGATTTGAGTCTGCGTTAAATGCGCAGAAAAGTGAGCTGTCCCTGTCAATTCGCATATACGAAAGCAGTCTGCCCTGACATTGAACGCTTATAATATCCCCGTCCCAAAGAGCACTGCAGGATTTGCGAAGATTTCCCAGCTTTTTATGCCATTCAATCAGCTCCCTGTCCTCTCTGCCCCAAGGGTAACAACAGCGGTTAAAGGGGTCGCGGTAACCCTCCATTCCCGCTTCATCTCCGTAATAAACACAGGGAAATCCCGGCAGGGTGTACTGCATACCCACTGCTATTTTCATCATTTTTTTGCCGTACTCTCTTTGCTCGGGAGAAAGCCTTGTGCTTGCCTGCCACTGACGGTCACGTCCGTTTAAGGGCTCTCCGGCAATAACCGTTAAGGCTCGCTCTGTATCGTGAGTTGAAAGCAGATTCATCAGAACTCTTAAAACAGGTCTGGGGTAGTTTTCAACAACTGACATTATGGTATCCATAACATATTTTGCGTCCCCGCCTTTGACAAAATCAAGTATGGCGTTGCGGAAAACATAGTTCATAACGCTGTCAAGCTCGTCGCCCAAAAGGAACTTTCTCCTTGCTCCGTAGCTTTCCTTGTTGGACGCGTCCTCCCACACTTCACCTATTATAATGCCCTGAGGGTCCTGCGCTTTAACGGCTTTTCTCAGATTTTCCAGAAACTCATTGGGAAGCTCGTCGGCAACATCAAGGCGCCAGCCGGAGTTTCCGCACTTCATCCATTTTCTTACAATTCCGTTTTCTCCATTTATATATTCATTGTATGAGGGGTCGTTTTCGTTTACTTCGGGCAGGGTATAAAATCCCCACCAGGAGTTGTAGTTGTCAGGCCACTGATTAAAGTTGTACCAGCTGTAATAGGGACTGTTTTTGTCTTTGTATGCTCCGCCGTTTCCGTAGCGTCCGCTTCTGTTAAAGTAAAGGCTGTCGCTTCCCGTATGAGAGAAAACACCGTCGTTAATAACGTGAATACCGTGCTTTTTAGCCTTTGCACAAAGACTTGCAAAGTCCTCCTCCGTACCTAAAATAGGGTCAACCTGACTGTAATCACCCGTATCGTAACGGTGATTTGAATAGGCTTTTGAAATAGGGTTTAAGTAAATACAGGTAACGCCTAAGCTTTCCAGATAATCAAGCTTTTGCTCAATGCCCTTAAGGTCGCCCATAAAGAAGTCGGTGTTTGTTATTTCACCGTGTTCGTTAGGCTGCCACTGAGGCTGTGCATACCAGTCGTGATTTATTGTAAGGTCTGTTCTCTGAGGATTTTTCATCTCTCCGCTGAAATTAAATCTGTCCGGAAAAATCTGATACATAACTCCGCCCACAGGCCACGCAGGAGTTTCAAAGCCTTTTTTGTAACAGGTAATCTGCCAGCTCCGTCCGGGAGAGCTTTCAATTGTACTCACTCTGTAAGGGTCTGACGGAACAATATACCTGATACCTTGACTTGTGTGGAGCTTAAAGCCGTACCAGTAAAGTCCAATTTTATCAGGGGTAAAATCACATTCCCAGATTTCATTATCGTTGTCAAAATATCCGTGCCAGAACATATTGTAAAAGTCCCAGTTATAGTTATCGTCATATTTAACGCAAAGCTCTACACCCGATGTCCTAAGATTATGAGGAATAAGAACACGCAGGTGTATGCTTGTTCCCTGTTCCACCGCACCGAAAGGCGAGCGGTAATAATCTTTTCTTGAATCAAATGGAATAGGCATAAATACACATCCTAATAATAATATAAAAGTGCGGCAAATTCAGGCTTTGATTAGCTTTAGTAAAATTATTGTCATTACAAGCAATCGTTAAACCGCCAATGAAAAATTTGTCACTCATTACACAATTTTATCACAAAATTATCTGTTTTTCAACAAAAATACATCAATTTTCTGTAACAAAAAGGTTATTTTTCTTTATACAAATTACAAATTTATAATTACCCTTTTTTATTCTATGATTTTGTATTATAATTAGTGTAATAATGCCCGCCTGATGAATGATAAAACATCATTTTAATGCTTGTTAAAGGCTATCGGGCGGCAGAAGTGCGAATAGGTATGGTTGGAGGTTTATTATGAAGAATAATAAGGTTGCCGTATATGTAGGCGGAAGAAGATTTATTCTTGTTTCTTCCGAAAGCGAAGAGTATGTGAAGAATATAGCCAAAAGGGTTAATGAAAAAATCGGGCTTGTTACAAAAAGCTACACCCAGCTTGACGCAAGAGGCTGTGCAATAATGGCGGCGCTTGACTTTGCTGACGACGAGCAGAAGGCTTTGGGCAAAAAGGCAGAGCTTGTTCATCAGGCTGACAAAATTTTAAAGCAGGCTGATAAGCAAAGCAAGCAGATTATTGAGCTTAAAAAGCAAAATGCAGAGCTTGATAAAAAGTATGATGAGCTGTTGGAGCAGTTTCAGGACCTTAAAAAGAAAAATTCAAACCTTACTGCACAGTATAACGAGCTGAAAAAATTTCTTGATAAGCAGGTAGGCTTGTCAAGTTCTGCTGAAAATGCGCAGAAAAACTCCGCAGAGAAAAATTCCGCCGAAAAGATTGAGGACGGAAACAATCAGAACGCACAAGCTGCTGAAAAGCAAAAATCCGCCGAAAAAAGCAGTAAGCCTGCAAGGTCTGATAATAACAGAAAAAAGCCTGCTCCCAAAATTTCGGGAAGCAAAAAAAGTGCCGAAAAAACAGCTCCTCAGCAGTCTGAGGGCAAAATTGACGAGAGTATTATAAAGCCTGAAAGTGCGGCTGATATTATGCGAAAGGGTTATATGCCGTTAAGGCAGTATTCACTTTTTGATGATGAAAACAAATAAAATTGAAATCCTTGCTCCTTCAGGAAGCTTTGACAGCGTAGTCGCCGCAGTAAGATGCGGAGCAGACGCAGTATATTTGGGAGCAAAGGAGTTTTCCGCAAGAGCCTCCGCAAAAAATTTTGATTATGAAGAGCTGAAAAACGCTGTGGAGTACTGCCACGAAAGAGGCGTGCTTGTTTACCTTACGGTAAACACCGTTGTTTTTGACAGCGAGCTTCCGGCAGTTGCCGATTTAATAAAAAATGCCTGTAAGTCACATATTGACGCAGTAATTGTGCAGAATACGGGCGTTGCAAGCCTTATAAAAACCCTTGCGCCCGACCTGCCGCTTCACGGCTCAACGCAAATGAGCGTTCATACATTAAGCGGAGCAAAGGCGCTGTATGAAATGGGCTTTAAGCGTGTTGTGCT
>CAMFFI010000107.1 GCA_945949625.1 uncultured bacterium
GTTCTTAATCAGATGAACCGCAAAGGCAGCTGCGACTCACTAAAAGAAAAGGTTAATAAACTGAGAGCGAAAATTCCCAACATAACAATCAGAACTACATTTATTACCGGCTTCCCCGGTGAGAGTGAAGATGATTTTAATCTGCTTGCCGAATTTGCAAAGGAAATGAAATTCCAGCGTTTAGGCTGCTTTGCTTATTCCCAGGAGGAAAACACAAAAGCCGCAGAGCTGCCCAATCAGATTGATGAAGAGGTAAAGCAAAAACGTGCCGATATTATTATGGAACAGCAGCAGCTCATTATGGAGGAATACTGCCAAAAGCTTCAGGGCAAAACCATTGAGGTGCTTTGCGAAGGCTACGACAGATACGCAGAGTGCTTTTTCGGCAGAAGTCAGGCAGACGCTCCGGAGGTTGACGGCGTTGTTTTCTTCAGTGCTGAAAACAGAAAGCCCGTTGCCGGGGAATTTGTAAAGGTTAAAATCAATGATTATCTGGGCTGTGACCCAATTGGTGAAATGATTGAATAAAAGGTGTATAGCATTATGAATTTACCAAACAAATTAACCCTGCTGCGTATTGCGCTTGTGCCGTTTTTTATTGCGTCGCTTTTAATACCTTTTCCCCATCATTATATTGTTTCTCTGACTGTTTTTGCGCTTGCCGCAATAACTGATTGTCTTGACGGAAAAATAGCAAGAAAAAACAATCTTATAACGGATTTCGGAAAATTCCTTGACCCTTTGGCTGATAAAATACTTGTTATTTCAGCTTTGGTCTGCTTTGTAAGCTTAAATCTTTGCGACAGCGTTCTTGTTATTATTGTACTTTTCAGGGAGTTTACAGTAACCTCTGTGCGGCTTATGGCGGCTACAAAAGGAAAGGTTGTTGCAGCAAATATCTTCGGAAAAATCAAAACCGTAACTCAGATGATTGCAATTATCGCAATTTTTGTTATGCAATATGCTCTTGAGCTGATGAATATGGGAATTATTCCGTTGGGAACAACTGCAATAAGCTTATGCACCGGAATTTTCTTTACAGCCGGTGAAATTCTTCTGTGGATTTCAACCTTTTTTACAATTCTGTCCGGTGTAATTTATGTTATTCAAAATAAAAGCTTTATAACAGGAAAATAATATTTGCTTTTTCCGATAAATTGTATATAATATTATTAAGTAATACTAAAACTGCGTTGAAAAGGAAAAGTAGCTGATTTTCTGCCAACAGAGAGGAACATCAAGGCTGAAATTGTTCTTGGTAAGATTTTTGTGAAAATGCACCTTGGAGCATACAGAGGGAATTTATGATATTTTCTGTTAATTATATGGTATTATCATATTAGTATCTCTGTGCGTAAGCCTGCGTTAAAGGCGCTAAAGGGCGGTTTATACCGCTGAATTTGGGTGGAACCACGACTGCGTCGTCCCTTTTGGGAGGACGCTTTTTTTATTTATTAAGGAACTGCTTTGACGCGTTTTTTAAAAACAGATTAAGCAACATCAATCTGTTTACTGAAACTTTGTTTCGAGGCACACAACTTTATGTTTTATACAAATCTCTAATTAACTGTGGAGGTGATTAATTTGTTTAAAACCTTAAAAGAGGATTTAAACGCTATTATGGAGCGCGACCCTGCGGCAAGGTCAAAGCTGGAAGTATTCTTTTTATACTCGGGCTTTAAGGCTGTTCGTTCACACAGAAGAGCTAACTGGTGTTTCAGGCATAATCTTAAATTCCTTGCAAGATATATTTCTCAAAGAAGCCGTCACAAAACAGGCATAGAAATTCACCCCGGTGCAACAATAGGCAAAGGCTTGTTTATTGACCACGGAATGGGCGTTGTAATCGGAGAAACGACGGTTATCGGCGATAATTGTACTATTTATCAGAACGTAACCTTAGGCGGAACCGGTAAGGAACACGGAAAACGTCACCCAACTTTGGGCAACAACGTGCTTGTGGGTGCAGGAGCTAAGGTTTTAGGTCCGTTTACGGTAGGCGATAATGCAAGAATTGCGGCAGGTGCGGTTGTTTTAAACGAAGTACCGCCAAATTCAACGGCTGTTGGTGTTCCCGCCAGAGTTGTAAAGGTAAACGGTGTGCGGAGCGAAGCTCTTGACCAGATACACGTTTCAGACCCTGTTGCTTTGGCATTATGCGGACTGGAAGCGAAAATAGGCACACTTGAAAAAAGAATTAAAACAGCGGAGGAAAAGGTAAAATGATTTTATACAACACATTAGGACAAACAAAACAGGAATTTATTCCTTATGAAGATAAAAAGGTAAATATGTACACCTGCGGCCCTACCGTTTATCATTTTGCACATATAGGTAATTTAAGAACCTATATTATGGAGGACGTGCTTGAAAAATATCTGCGTTACAGCGGATATGACGTAAAAAGAGTTATGAACATTACCGACGTGGGACATCTTTCAAGTGACGCTGATACAGGCGAAGACAAAATGCTTGCCGGTGCAAAAAGAGAGCATAAATCCGTTATGGAAATTGCAAAATTCTATACGGACGCTTTTTTCAAGGACTGCGAAAAACTCAACATTAAAAAGCCGGACATTGTTGAGCCTGCAACAAACTGCATTGATGATTTTATAAATATGGTTTCTGTATTGCTTGAAAAAGGTTATGCCTATATTGCAGGCGGAAACGTGTATTTTGACACCTCAAAGCTTGATAATTACTATGTTTTCGGCAATTTTAAGGAAGAGGATCTTGCTGTTGGCGTGCGTGACAGCGTTGACGAAGATGAAAATAAAAAGAACAAAAGCGACTTTGTCCTGTGGTTTACAAAATCAAAATTTGAGGATCAGGAGCTTAAGTGGGAAAGTCCCTGGGGCATAGGCTACCCGGGATGGCACATTGAGTGTTCTTCCATAAGCATTAAGCATTGCGGCGAACATTTGGACATTCACTGCGGCGGAATTGACAATGCTTTCCCCCACCATACAAATGAAATTGCTCAAAGCGAGGCTTATTTGGGACATCCATGGTGCAAATACTGGTTTCACGTTCTTCACTTAAATGATGCAAGAGGAAAAATGAGCAAATCAAAGGGCGATTTCCTTACGGTTTCTTTACTTGAAGAAAAAGGCTACAACCCCCTTGCTTACAGAATGTTCTGCCTTCAGTCCCATTACAGAAAGCCTTTAACATTCAGCTATGAAAGCCTTGACAACGTAGCTAAGGCATATTCAAAGCTTATAAACAGGATTTCTGCCCTTAATGACAATGACAATGTTAACGAAAACAGCCTTATCCCCTATCGCGAAGCTTTTACAGAGGCTATGGATAACGACCTTAACACTTCTTTAGGGCTTACCTGTGTTTACGATGTTCTGAAAGCAAACGATATTAACGACAGTGAAAAGCTTGCTCTTATAAAGGAATTCGACTCCGTTCTTTCTTTGGATTTACTTAACGGAAAAAATAAAGCAACCGATGAATCTGTGGACGATAACTTAGCGGCAGAGGTTGAAAAACTTATACAAAAACGCAATGAAGCCAGAAAAAATAAGGATTGGGCAACTGCCGACGCTATCAGAGATGAGCTTAAAGAAAAAAATATTGTTTTAATTGATACCCCCGAAGGTGTTAAATGGAAAATTGAAAAATAATTAAACCATTTTAAATATTTTTGAATAACTTAATATTATCCCCTCATATAACTTTATGGGGGGATTTTTTATGAAGTTTTTTATTCTTACCAAAAGAAGTATAATTTCAATGGCTGTATGCCTGTTTATAGCTGTACTGGCAGGCGTTATCTCAATCGGAGCAGTGGCAAACTCCACTGAAACGGCGGCACAGCCAAGAGAAATTCCAATTTACTGTGTTGATACTCAGGAAAAAAAGGTAGCGCTTTCCTTTGACGCAGCATGGGGAAATGAGCAAACAGAGCATTTGCTGAATATTCTTGATGAATATAATGTTAAAACCACATTTTTTCTTGTAGGAGATTGGGTAGAAAAATTTCCGGATTCAGTTAAGGAAATTGCAAATAGAGGTCACGATGTTGAAAACCACAGCAACACCCATCCATATATGACGCAGCTGTCGGAAAGCAAAATGAATGAAGAAATTAAAGAATGCAACAAAAAAATTGAAGAATTAACAGGCAAATGCCCAACATTATTCAGAGCACCCTACGGGGATTACAATAATGCAGTTGTAAAAGCGGTTAAGGCTAATAATATGTATTGTATGCAGTGGGACGTTGATTCTCTTGACTGGAAAGACCCCAGCCCTCAGCAAATTGTTAAAAACATTACGGATAAAATAAAGTGCGGCAGTATAATTCTTATGCACAACGGTGCAGCAAATACGCCGGAAGCACTGCCAATGGTCATTGAAGCCATTCAAGCCGAAGGCTATGAAATTGTTCCTGTTTCGCAAATTGTTCCCCAGGGCAATTACACAACAGATGCAAACGGTATGATGCATATTTCATCAGAAGGCGCAGACGAAAGCAGTACCCAACCGGATAATAACAACTGACAACATGCGTAATTGTGACTTTTTACAATTTAGTTAATGATTTTTATATATTTGGCAAAACTCCCTTGTTAGATTAAACAAAAACTGATATTAGACTTTGTGCATAAATATTTTAACAAAACTATTGACAATTGTTGATTTATTTAATATAATATAGACAAAGAAAAGGAGCTAAACTCCTTAAAATTTCAAGCAGGTGAGTCCGATGAGAAAATAATTTAGTTTTTAAAACTAAAATCAGAAAGAAATTACAAGCATTAATTGCTGAATTAAAATTCTGGCACACAATGTGCAAATATAAAGTATGAAATAATTTGTAATGAAGCAAGCTGAAAAATATTTCTTTCAAAACCTCAGGAATGTCCCTTTTAATAAATTATAAATATAGTTATAATTTATAAATTGAATTGCGTTTGAATTGTTCCACCGCAATTTCG
>CAMFFI010000108.1 GCA_945949625.1 uncultured bacterium
TTGTAACCTTTATGTTTTCTCTGTCACCGATGAAAATGTGTACGGTTTCGCCTAATTCAATCAACAGCTCGCTGGAGGAAGTAGGATTGTTTATACCTCTTTTTTCAGCTTCATCGTGAGCCCACATAATCTTTTTCATTGTATATCCCTGAGGAGCCTGTGTAATAAACATTTCGCCTCTGGGGTAATTTTTACAGCAATTAACACCGTCCTTGCTTTCAAGCACAGAGTCAATGCTGGGCGTAACAGGTACGGCTGTTTCATATTTTTGCGCCGCGTCTATGCAGTTTGAAATAAGCTCAGCGGAAATCAAAGGCCGTACTCCGTCGCAAATCAGGACAATATCACTGTCCTTTGAATATTTCTGAACTTCAACAAGTCCGTTGTGAATACTCTGATAGCCTGTTGCTCCGCCCTTGACAATAGACACAACCTTTTGAATATGAAATTTCTCAATTAAACCCCATAAAAAGTCAATCTTATCTTCAAGGCAGGCAACAACAATATCGTCCACCAAGGGATGACGGGCAAATTTTTCCAGAGTTCTTATAATAATCGGTTTTCCGTCAACTTCAATAAACTGTTTCGGAATATCGGCGGAATTCATCCTTGCCCCTACACCGCCTGCAAAAAGCATAGCATGAATCATATCCGTTCCTCCGTTTTTCTAAATCATTTTTTCTTTTTCTTTGCAGCCTCAGCCGCTTTTGTATCTTTATAAACTTTCAGAGTTTCCTCGGTAGGTCCGTCAAAAATAACAGTGCCTTTTTTAAGATAAATGGAACGCTGACAGATTTCCTTTACAGAATCTGCCGAATGGCTTACAAAAAGTACGGTTGTTCCGCTTTTTATAATTTCATTGATTTTAGCCTTGCATTTCTTTTTAAAGTTAGCGTCTCCTACTGCCAATGCTTCATCAACTACAAGTATTTCAGGGTCAATGTTTACGTTTATTGCAAAGCCCAAACGCATTTTCATACCGCTGGAGTAGGTTCTTACAGGCTGGTCAATATAATCGCCCAGCTCTGCAAAATCAATGATTTTTTCTTCAATTTCCTTGATATAGTCGTCTTCAAGACCGAGAATATATCCTTTAAGATAAATATTTTCTCTGCCTGTCATTTCCATTGAAAAGCCTGCCGTAAGCTCAAGAAGAGCCGCAACCTTTCCGTTTACTGTAACCTCTCCGCTGTCGGGAAAGGTAACTCCCGTAATCATTTTGAGCAAAGTTGACTTGCCTGCGCCGTTATCGCCCACAATGCCCACAGATTCACCGGGATATATTTTGATTGAAACGCCGTTGAGAGCTTTGTTTGTCTTTGGATTTTTAGGCTTAAAAAACAGTGCCTTAAAGCGTTCCTGGTCGTTTTTGTATAAAATATATGTCTTTGTGACGTTATCAAAGGTAATAATCGGTTCTGCCAATGTTTCAGCCATAGTATTACCCCCTTAAAGCACGTCAGGAAGTTTCTTCCTGAGTCTGTTGTAATTGAATATTCCCAAAGCAAATACTACTGCAAATTCCGCAAGGAAAATTGCAAGCTCCGTTTTATATTCAAAGAACATTCTGTTATACAGGAAGCAATTTCTGTATCCGTTTACAAAAAAGTTAATAGGATTAAACAGCATTATAAAATTAAGCGGTGAATCCATTGAATATGTGTTATACATTATGCCGGAAAGCCAGAACACACCTGACATAACGGAAACTATCATATTTTCAAAGTCCTTGCTGAAAGCGCTCATTGGTGCAGTTGACCAGCTTAACGCTAAAAAGAAAACATACATCAGCGGACAATACAGGAAAAACTGCAAATTGTACCAGCTTGGACCTACTGTAAACAAAATATAAACATATAGAATAATTACCAGGAATAAATGAACAAAAAGCCTTGACAGCGATGTATAGGTTAGAATTGTTGATACAGGAAACTTAACCTTTGTAATAAACTGCCTGTTCACCCTCAGGGTTTTTGCCCCCTGAACAATGCTGTCGTTTATAAAAAACCAAGGGATAAATCCAACGAACATAAAGGTGAAAAAGTCAAAGGTAAGCGTTTCAACACCTAAATCAATATTAACCGCCTTTAAGGTTTTAATTCCTGCGGTAAATGCAAACCAATATACAAAAATAGTAAAGGCAGGCTTAATAACCGCCCAAAGAGGACCGATAACGGCACCCTTGTATGTTTTTACAAGCTCATTTTTAGCAAGAAGAAATATCTGTTTGCCAAAATGCCTATGTTCTTTTAAAATCGTAAAAATAACATAACACCCTCTTAAAGCTTATTTTTGCCGACTTACTTTTCCGTCACAGCGTTAATTTGATTATGCAATAAACAGATTATCGGCAAATAATATATTAAAACTCCGATTATGGGGATAAAACTTTTACCGAGTAATATGGGAAAATATAAATTAAATTTATGCTTTCCCATATTGCCTTGACTGAATTATACATATTATACGCAAATACGCATAAACAACCAACTATATTATATTACATTTTTCATATTTGTCAATTTAAAGATTTGTAATATTAAGGAAACACTGAATAAATCACACTGAAAGCTGTTTGCACAAACGATTTAATCTGTGTTTCCTTAACATTATATACCCCGAATATAATAATTCAGAGGTTTCCCGAAAGAAACCTCTGAATAATATTGTGTGTTTGATTTTAAAATTTATAATCAGCTTTTAAGAATCAGCCCTTAAGCTTTTTGCGAACAATTACAGCTATTCCGGCTGCTGTTGCAAGAACTGCCATCATAATTGCCACATTTGTACTGTCGCCGGTTGCAACCTTGCCTGTTGATACATTTGTTGCAGTATCGGTCTTTGTATTTGCTGCCGGAGCATTATTTTTATCTGATGATGTTGCAGATGTTGCAGATGCTGCCGGTGCCGGCGTACTTGTAGGCTCGCTTGTTGCATCACTTGTAGGCTCACTTGTAGGTTCGCTTGTAGGCTCGCTTTCAGGTTCGCTTGTAGGCTCTTCGGGAGCTGTTTTAGTGATTGTAAAAGTATCCAAGCTGTCGGTTGCTTCATTTATACCTGCTGTTGCCGGATTGTCATATGTGCTGTATGAGCTGAATGTAAGCTCGTTGTCTGTTACCTTTACAACTGTATATCCGGGGATTTTATCCTGCTGTGCTACTGCTGTTGAAAGAGGATAAACTCCTTTAAGATATTCCTGAGAACCTTTTAAGCCATTTGCAAGGTAAGGATAGAATTCGTTATCCTTTACATAAAGCTTTTCACTGTCGAAAATATTGTAATATTTAAGGCCTGAGCCTGTGTTACAGGTGAGATATACTGTTCCCGTTGGGTCAACGTAGCTGTTTGTAAGGTCACTTACTCTTTTTCCGTCGCTCATTGCATATGTTCTTGCATATACGTGGTCATGACCTGCCAGAACAACGTCAACCTTGAATTCGTCCATCAGCTTTTCAAGTCCTGCCTCAACGTAGTACTGAATATCTCTGTCAGCTACATGCTGTGCCACAGATTCAGTAGATTTATGATGCTGAACAAACAGCCACTTATAATCCGGATATGCTTTTACAGCATTTGTTAAAGTCTGTCTGAAAGCCTCAATATAAGGCTTTGCCTCTTCTGTGCTTGAGGGGTATGATGAATCGTTAATTACAACGAACAGAGCATTGTTAAAGCTGTAAAAATAGTTACCTTTATCGGTAGTTACTTCCTTTGCTGCCGCTGTGGTAGTTTCATTAACTATTGAAGAAACATCCTGCTCATTTGGCAAATTATAATGATAAAGGAATCCGTTATGACGGTCGTGGTTACCTACTGCTGCCGCAAATGGGATTGACTGCATTACAGCTGATGAAAACAGCTCTGAATACTGAACCTCACTGCCGCCGTTTGTATCATCAACCTGGTCGCCGGCAGATGCGATTAAATCTACATTTTTGTCAGCCAAAGCCTGAAGAGTGTCATTCCAGCCTGTTTTTGTAGTTTTATCCGCACTGAAAACTGCGCTGTTTTTATCCTCGTTACCGTTATTCAGCTGAGGGTCTCCTACAAATCCAAAGGTGAATTCACCGCTTGATGGAGTTTTATACTCATACTCCTTTGACCATGTTTTACCGCCGTCTTCTGAAATACTGTACTTATATGCCGTTCCGGGCTTAAGCTCGGATACTGTTGCTTTACAAGCAGTTTTACCTTCTACTGCATCATTGGTACTTGCACCGGCAGTTATTGTATCTTTGCCGTCTGTAAACTTCACTTTAACGTCTGCGCTTTTATTGTCAGTGTACCAGTTAAGATTAATCTGGCTTGTGTCTGAACCGGGCTGAAGAGTTAAATCTTCAATTGCTGTGGGTACAGTCTCTGCGTAAATGGCTGTCTGAAAGCCTGCTGTCATCATTGTCAATGCAATAACAGACGATACAAGCATTTTTATTTTTCTCTCTCTTTTCACAATTTTACATCTCCTTGATTTTTATTTTTTTGGTGTAATTCTCAAAATCCGTTTAACAAAGCGCTTATATGCACTTCTTTATTCTGACAGACTTAGAAATAAAGAAAGAAAATATAAGTCTTTTATCAAACCCTCTCGTTGAGAACGGGATAATTATAATCTCTAAATGTAAAAAACCAAGCTGATTTTTGTGAAATTTTTGTAAACCTTAAAGAACCGTAAAATCCGCTTTTATAGAATGGAATATAAAAAGTCGAGTGCCTCGACACGCAATTCGTGCAGACAGCTTGTACTGACTGTAATCTTTTCTGCCCGAGCGCAACCGAGCAATTTCCTATAATGTAAAAAGTCGAGTGCCTCGACACGCAATTCGTGCAGACAGCTTGCACTGACTGTAACCTTTTATGCCCGAGTACAACCGTACAATTTCCTATAATGTAAAAAGTCGAGTGCCTCGACACGCAATTCGTGCAGACAG
>CAMFFI010000109.1 GCA_945949625.1 uncultured bacterium
CGAGCAGACAGGTTGATAATACAAACCTTTTATGCCCGAGCGCAACCGAGCAATTTCCTATAATGTAAAAAACGCCCAACCTAAGTTGAGCGTCAGTAAATTGTTTATATTAATGCAAAATCATTCAGCTGTAAATTCTTTTTCAAGAATAAGAGAACCGTCGGCATTATAATATCTTAAAACAACAACAGGATTTTCAACCTCTACTGCAAGCTTTAATGAAGAAGCTACGTTTTCAAAGGTAGATGCCTGACCCTCTAAATTTGACTCAAGCTGTTCCTTAGTAGCGTCAAGAACAGAATCGTCAATCTGGTCAATATATTTGTATTCATAAATGAATTTGTTACCTTCAGCGGTAATGTTTATATCAAAATAAGAAGAGAAGGAACTTCTTAATGAATCCAGGCTGTTCTGGATTTCTTCTGATTTTACATATTCCTCAACTGAAGTGTATTTGCCTGAAAGGGAAATTGCACTGCTTGAGTTTGAAGTTGTTTCCTCAGCTTTGCTTGAAGCCGCTGTTGTGTCAGTGCTTGATGACGGAGCCGGCTGACTGTTGCCGCAGGCAGTTGTGCATAAAGCCACAGCAGCTAACACGCTGATTGTCAAAATAGATTTAAATAAATTTTTCATTGGTTTTTCTCCTTTACCCTTTATATTAAATTTTTCAAAACCACAGGCATTATAGCATATGTGAAAACCGTTGTCAAAAAATCGTCACAATTTCATCATAAAATACATTTATTTGAAATCACATCGTAAACAGTTTGTGGTTTTTTACTTTATAAAATATTACATTTTTTAAACTTTTTTAAAATTCATTAAAGAGTAAACAGAAGAATAATAGAGTAAAAAAGAGAATTTAAAAGATTGTACTTTGCTAAATTAAAATATTTTAAAAAAGTGGTTGACATTAGGTTTTATCTGTATTATAATCAATTCTGCGACAAAAAGATAAAAAACAGGAGGATTCGCTATGTCAACTTATATGGCTAAAAAAAGCGAGGTTGAACGCAAGTGGTATGTAATTGACGCAGCAGGAAAATCTTTGGGCAGAGTTGCTGCTCAGGCTGCTGTTCTTTTAAGAGGAAAGCATAAACCTACATTTACTCCACACGTAGATTGCGGTGACCACGTTATCATTATTAATTGTAAAGACGCAGTTTTAACAGGCAACAAGCTTGTTCAGAAGAAATGGCAGCGTCACACAGGCTATATCGGCCACTTAAAGGAAACAAGATACGATACTCTTATGGCTACACGTCCCACAAAGGCTATGGAGCTTGCAGTTAAGGGTATGCTTCCTTCAAACACAATCGGCAGAGCTGCACTTTTAAGACTCAGACTCTTTGAGGGCGCAGAACACAACCATCAGGCTCAGAAACCTGAAG
This sequence comes from uncultured bacterium, assembly GCA_945949625.1. Lineage (GTDB taxonomy): Bacteria > Bacillota > Clostridia > Oscillospirales > Acutalibacteraceae > Ruminococcoides. The sequence goes on from CAMFFI010000109.1 coordinate 1,392, forward strand.
CTGTTGAAGCTTAATTTGAAGGAGGTAACTAAGTATGTATGATGCAAAACCATTTTTCTACGGTACAGGTAGAAGAAAAAGCTCTGTTGCAAGAGTAAGACTTTATCAGGGCACAGGCAAAATCACAATCAACGACAGAGATATTGACGATTACTTTGGTCTTGAAACATTAAAGCTCATCGTTAGACAGCCCCTCGCTTTAACAGAAACAGCCGAAAAATTCGACGTTGTTTGCAGAGTTGGCGGCGGCGGTGTAACAGGACAGGCAGGCGCTATCCGTCACGGCATTTCAAGAGCTCTTCTTCAGTATGACAGCGACGCACTTCGTCCTGCACTTAAGAAAGCCGGCTTCTTAACTCGTGACCCAAGAATGAAAGAACGTAAGAAATACGGTCTTAAAGCTGCTCGTAGAGCTCCACAGTTTTCAAAGAGATAATTTCATTTTTGCCTTTTACTTCTGTATTTACAGAGAAAGCACAAATCTTCGTGCTGTGGTTTTTAAAGAAAAATCAATGCTATTTTACACCAAAACTCACATTGAGTTTTGGTGTTTTTTTCATTATAGGAAATTGCTCGGTTGCGCTCGGGCATAAAAGGTTACAGTCAGTACAAACTGTCTGTTTCAATTGCGTGTGTAGGTACTCAGCCTTAATGCAATTTATCTGTCTAAAAATGCAACTTACCGAAAAGCTCTTTTAAAAAACCTTTGATTTTGATAATATAATAACTGTCAGGGGGAATGTAAATGAAAATCAACGTAATTCATGACAGCAGTTACGAGGAAACCGAGGTTACTATAAAATGCGCCTATGTTGACGATACGCTTCAGAAAATCATAAATCTTCTGGAGGCGGAAAACTTTCGGCTTAAAGGAAAGCTTGAGGATAAAACCTTTGTTATTCCCGTTAAGGATGTTTACTATATTGAAAGCGTTGACGAGAGAACCTTTATTTACTGCAAAAGCAAGGTTTACGAAACAGAGCAAAAGCTCTATCAGCTTGAAGAAAATATGCCGAAATCGGATTTTGTCAGAATCAGCAAAAGCTGTATTTTAAACATACGCAAGCTGAATTACGTAAAACCCCTTTTAAACGGAAAAATGGAGGCAAATCTCACAAACGGAGAGGTTCAGATTGTAAACCGCCATTACCTGAAGGGCTTTAAAGAAAAATTCGGTATATGATTTATTAATAAACTAAATTAAACGCATAAAGTTTTTTGCATATTCCAATAAGACTTTTGCAAAAGAAAGGGATTTTAATATGATAAAACGTAAATTTTCTTATTATTTTTCAGTCGGTACAAACGCATTTGCATGGCAGACGGTAATTCTTTCAATCATTAATATTCTGTTCGGAACAGGTGTAAGTTTTAATTCATATGTGGTTCTACAATGTCTGTGCATTGGTTTTACAATTCCTTTTTTAATGTTTTTTACAGATAAGCTGACTTTAAAAACAAATTTCCCCACTAAAATTCTTGTGGATTTAATTGACGTGTTTCTTGTGGTTTTAATAATGGGAGGCGCTTTGTTTAAGTGGTTTGAATTTGTTTTGGCAGACCTTGCAATAGTGGCAGGAGTTATACTTGCCGTATATTTTGTTGTATTTGCAATTACTATTGTCAGGGATAGGATAGATTCGGACTTTATAAACAAAAAAATAAAGGAGAGAAACAAAAATGAAAACAGCCATTGAAATAGAAAACCTCAGCAAAAGCTACGGAAGCCTAAAGGCAGTTGACAATATCAGCTTTTATGTTGAGCAGGGGAGCCTGTTTGCCTTTTTAGGACCTAACGGTGCAGGCAAATCTACAACTATAAGCATACTAAACACCTTTTTAAAGCCCGACAGCGGAAATGTTCGCATTGGCGGAAGAGTGCTTGGCAAGGACGACAGCAAAATCCGCAGTGAAATAGGTGCGGTTTTTCAGGAAAGCCTGCTTGATCCTCTTTTGTCCGTAAAGGACAATCTTACCTTCAGAGGAAGCTTTTACGGTCTCAGAGGAAAAGCGCTTAAAGAAGCGGTAAATAATGCCGCAGAAAAAACAGGTGTAACAGAATTTTTATCAAGACCTTACGGCAAGCTTTCCGGCGGTCAAAGACGTCGTGCGGATATAGCAAGAGCGTTACTGAACACACCGAAAATACTTTTTCTTGACGAGCCTACTACGGGACTTGACCCTCAGACGCGTCTGGCTGTGTGGGAAACCGTACAAAAGCTTCAAAAGGAAAGCGGAATAACCGTATTTTTAACAACGCATTACCTTGAAGAGGCGGAAAATGCCGATTATGTTGTAATTATGGACGGCGGAAAAATAGCCGCAAAAGGAACGCCTGTGGAGCTTAAAACAGAATATGTGTCCGACATTCTGCGCTTATACCCCATTAATGAAAAATCCGGGGATTTGGAAAACCTGCTGAAAAATTACGGCATATACTTTACAGAATCAAAGGATTCCCTGCAAATTCCAATAGCCTCTACATTTTCAGCACTTCCGCTAATTGAGCAGACAAGGGAATATGTTTTTGATTACGAGGTACATAAGGGTACAATGGACAGCCTGTTTGTTGCCGTTACAGGGAAGGAGATACGCTGATGACTGCATTTATAAAACGAAATATAAAAATATTTTTCAAGGATAAAGGGGCTTTGTTTGCCTCAATGCTCACAATTATTATCATAATCGGTCTGTATGCGCTTTTTCTCGGCGAACAGCTTGCAGGCGGCTTGGAGGACTTAGGCCTTGATAAGCCCAGACTGCTTACAGACAGCTGGATAATGGCAGGTCTTATGGCTGTTACACCGCTGTCAGCGGCATTAGGCGCAGTATCAATTGTAAACGATAAATCAAAAGGTATAATCAAGGATTTTTACTGTTCACCCATAAGTCGGGGAAAAATAACAGCAGGCTATATTGCAAGCCTTTCTGTAATTTCCTTTATGCTTACGCTGTTAGGCTTTGTCCTGTGTGAAATTTATATTGTTGCAAACGGCGGCTCGGTGCTTAGCCCGTTAAGCATTATAAAGGCGCTGGGAATTATTGTTCTTGATGATTTGGCTGTTACAGCAATGATAATGTTCCTTGCTATGTTTATAAACAGCGAAAAGGCATATTCCGCAATTTGTACGGTTATCGGAACAATTGCCGGCTTTATAATGGGTATATATATTCCCATAGGCTCTTTGCCTGAAAGTGTGGGAACAGTTGTAAGATGTTTTCCGATTTCTCACGCAGGAAGTATGCTAAGGCAAATATTTATGGAAGAATCCTTTGATACCTGCTTTGCATCTGTTCCAAAGGAAATGGCGCCTGATATTATCAATCAGGTTAAAGAAGAGCTTGGTGTATTTTATAAATTCGGCGACCACACCGTAACAGTGATGGAAAGCGTTCTTATCCTTGCAGGAACAGCAGTTATATTCTTTATTCTGACTGCAATTGCCGCACATCGTAAGAAAAGAAAATAAAGCACACAAAAAGGGGCTGTCGCATTAACACAACCCAAAAAGAAAAACCGGGCAGCCCGAAGGG
>CAMFFI010000110.1 GCA_945949625.1 uncultured bacterium
TTGACTGTGATGAGTCCCTTGCAAACAGCCTTGAGTGGATTGTAGTGTCAATGCACGGCAATATTCTACAGGAAAATCCGGATGTTGAAAAATGCACAAATGCCTACTTACAGCTTGCAAAGAATAAAAATGTCAATGTAATAGGTCACAGCGATACCGTGTGTTTTAAATATGATTATGAAAAAGTTATACCCGAACTTTCAAAAAACGGAATTTTAATTGAAATAAACAACTCAACCTTTAATTATCAGAAGGACTCAATGTCAAACTGTATGGAGATTATAAAGATATGCAAAAAGTACAAGGCGAGAATAGTTGTTAATTCCGACGCACATTTTTCTACATATGTCGGCAACGTACAGCCTGCACTCAGGGCATTAAAGGACCTTGACTTTCCGAAAGAGCTTATTGTAAATTCTTCAACAGAAGCATTGAAGTCTTATTTGAAAGAAAAGAATATAGAGCTTTAATTTTTGGAGGATATATGAATTCAATTGCCGAAATAAAAAATCTTGCACAGATTTTAAAATGTACGGTTAAGTGCGACGAGCCTATGAAACTTCACACAACCTTTAAAATCGGCGGAAATGCTGAATTGTTTATTGCCGTAAAGAAGCCCAGTCAGCTTTCTGAAATTATCAGACTATGCAACCGCACAAATGTCCCTTATATGATTTTAGGCAAAGGAAGTAATTTGCTTGTTAATGATAATGGCATAAAAGGTGTTGTTATTTCTCTTGAGGGAGATTTCAGAAACATTGATGTGCTTGATGAAAACACAATTTACTGCGGAAGCGGCGCAAGCCTTGCAAAGCTTTGTTCAAAGGCTTTGTCCTTGAACTTGACTGGCATCGAATTTGCCTGGGGAATCCCCGGCAGTACAGGCGGAGCCGTATATATGAATGCCGGTGCATACGGCGGAGAAATGAAGAATGTAGTAATTTCCGTTACTCATATGACTAAGGAGGGAAAGGTAGAAACTCTTAAAGCCGATGAGCTTGATTTTTCATACAGACACAGTGTATATAAAGAAAACGGCTGTATAATTTTAGGTGCAACAGTTAAACTGAACATTGATAATCCTGTTCTGATTCGTCAAAGAATGGACGATTATATGAACAGAAGAAAAGAAAAACAGCCTTTAGATTTTCCCAGTGCGGGAAGTGTATTTAAAAGACCTGAGGGTGCTTTTGCAGGAACTCTTATTGAGCAGTGCGGACTTAAGGGTACAAGCGTAGGCGGAGCAAAGGTCAGTGAAAAACACGCAGGCTTCATTATCAATACCGGCGGAGCAACCTGTGAAGATGTTTGCACGCTGATTAAGAATATTCAGGAAAAGGTAAAAGAAGAAACAGGATATACCCTTGAAAGAGAAATTATCCTGCTGTAATTGGTGGTAATATGGAATTTATTATTATAACGGGGCTTTCAGGCGCAGGCAAGTCAAACGCTTTGCGCACAATGGAGGACATAGGATACTATTGTGTTGATAATATTCCCTCAACACTGTTAGAGGTTTTCTATGACCTTTGTGAAAAAAGCTCTGATTCTTTAATGAAAAAGGTTGCCGTTGTTATAGACGTAAGAGGCGGTGAGAGCTTTGAAGCCTTGAAGGTGGAAATTCACAAGCTGAAAGAAGCAAACAAGAATTTTAAGATTCTGTTTCTTGATGCGAAAAACGACGTGCTTATAACAAGATTCAAAGAAACACGCCGTCATCATCCTTTAGCCGATAAGGTACAGGACGGTTCTGTTGAAAAGGCTTTGCAGCTTGAAAGAATGAGCCTGTCCTTTCTTAAGAAAACAGCCGATTATGTTGTTGATACAACATATATGTCAAATAAACAGCTTAAAGAAAGAATAAATAATATTTTTCTCGAAAAAACCTCTGACAGCCTGCTACTTACCTTTATGTCCTTTGGCTTTAAATACGGAATTCCTCTTGAGGCTGATTTGATTTTTGACGTAAGGTGTTTGCCGAATCCATACTATATTCCTGAGTTAAAGCCCTTAACAGGTCTTGATTTGCCCGTAAGAGAATATGTGCTTAAATTCTCGGAAACAAAAGAATTTATGAACAAAATTCTTGATTTTCTCGATTATTCCATTCCTCTTTATCAGAAAGAGGGCAAAAGCGAGCTTGTTGTGGGTATTGGCTGCACAGGCGGAAAGCATCGTTCCGTAACCTTAGCCAGAGCATTCAACAACCATTTCCTTGAAAAAGGATACAAATCAACGCTTCAGCACAGAGATATACTAAAACAAAGCAATTAGGTGAGTGGCAAAATGTCTTTTGCATCATTTGTCAGAAAAGAGCTTTGCTCAAATACAACGTCTTCGGTTTCAAAGCTAAGGGCAGAATGTTACGGTATGATGTTGTTTGCAAAGAAGTTTTCTGCTGAAAAAATAACCTTTAAAACTGAAAATCCATATACTGTCAACCGATATATTAATCTTGCGTCAAATCTTTTTGTGCCTCTTATAGAAAAAACAAGCACATTAAAAGCAAAGAAAAATAACACAAAGCTTTATACCGTTAATTTTATTGACGAAAATGACTGCAAGAGAATTTATGAAGACTTCGGACATTCGGAAAAAAACATAAGTCTCAGAATTAATTGGGCAAATATAGACGAAGAGGAGCTTTTGCCTGCATTTTTGCGAGGAGTGTTTTTAAGCTGCGGCTCAATTACCGATCCCGAAAAATCCTATCATCTTGAGTTTTGCGTTCCTTACAAAAATTTAAGCTCCGACCTTTGCCGAGTTATTGAGGAAATTCCCCAATGCTCAATAAAGGCTAACGTCATTAATCGAGGCGGAGTGTTTGTTACATACATAAAGGGCAGTGAGCAAATAACCGATTTGCTGACCTTTATCGGAGCAGGAAACTCCGCTATGGAAATTATGGGCACAAAAGCTATAAAGCAGGTAAGAAATAATGTAAACAGAAAACGTAATTCCGAAATTGCAAATATAGAAAAAGTTGCAGCGGCATCTGCAAAGCAAATTAATGCCATAGAAAAAATCAAAAAGCACAAAGGACTTGAAAGTCTGCCCGACGACTTAAGGGAGATTGCAAGCTTAAGACTTGAAAATCCAGATATGTCCCTTCGTGCTTTAGGCGACAGCTTATCGCCTAAAATTTCAAGAAGCGGAGTAAATCACAGAATACAGCGTATTCTTCAGATTGCTGAGGATATTAAATAAAATAGGAGGGTGTACAGTGGCAAAAGAAAAAATGACTTTTGAGCAGGCTAACGCAAAGCTTGAAGAAACCATAAAGAAAATGGAAAGCGGAACTCTTAGCCTTGAAGAGAATATGAAAACCTATGAAGAAGCGTATATGCTTCTTGATTTTTGTTATAAAGAGCTTGATAAATGCAAAGGTCAGATTGAGGATATAAACGAGCGTATTTTAAAAACTAATCAAACGGACGGAGACTTGTTCAATGACTGATATGCTGAAACTAATAGAAGACTCACTTTATGCTTATTTACCAAATAAGAATGTGCTTGAAAAAAAGCTTATTGAATCAATGGAATATTCATTGCGTGCAGGAGGAAAAAGAGTGCGTCCAATGCTCACTCTTGAATTTTGCAGGCTTTGCTGTGCGCCTTTGGAAAAGGCTGTTCCTTTCGGATGTGCAGTAGAGATGATTCACACATATTCGCTTATTCACGATGATTTGCCTTGTATGGACGATGACGAGCTCAGAAGGGGAAAGCCGTCAAACCATATTGTTTACGGAGAGGATACTGCGCTTTTGGCAGGAGACGCACTCCAGAGCCTTGCATTTGAAGTTATCTGCTGTGAAGATTCCGTTAATAAAGCAGGAGCCGCCGCTTGTGCAAAAGCCGCTTATACTCTTGCTAAATACTGCGGTGCAAGGGGAATGGTAGCAGGTCAGGCAATAGACCTTGAATATGAAGATAAAAATGCGCCCATTGAAGTATTGCGTCAAATGGATATAAAGAAAACCGGAGGACTTATTAAAGCCGCCTGTGAAATGGGCTGTATAGCTGCCAACGCAGACGATAATATGATAAATGCCGCAGGTCTTTACGGTGAATACATAGGAATTGCTTTTCAGATTGTGGACGATATACTTGATGTTACTTCTTCGCAGGAGGAACTGGGCAAGCCTATTGGAAGTGATTTTTCAAATCAAAAATCAACATATGTATCACTTTTGGGAATAGATAAATGCAGAGAGCTTGTAAATGAATTAACAAAACAGGCAATTGACGCTTTATCTGTATTCAGCGTCGATACAAAGCCTCTTGTTGATTTTGCTCTTAAGCTTGCAAACAGAAAAAAATAATTTTTAATGTGTTAAAGTAAGGGTTTATTTATTTAGTAAACGCTGATTCAGCCGGTGATTACTTAAAGATAAGGAATTTGGAAAAATGGCAAATAATGATTTTGAATATGTATCTAAAATCAAATATCCGTCTGATTTAAAAAACTTTTCTAAGGCAGAGCTTGAAAAGCTATGTGAAGAAATCAGACTTAAGTTAGTTGAAACAGTGTCTGAAAACGGCGGACATCTTTCGCCGAACTTAGGAACGGTAGAGCTTACCGTTATGCTTCATTACTGCTTTAATACTCCCAAGGACAGCATTGTCTGGGATGTAGGCCATCAAAGCTATACTCACAAAATGCTGACAGGCCGCTTGGACGAAATCGACACAATTCGCCAGAAGGACGGACTTTCAGGCTTTCCCAAAAGGCTTGAAAGCAAATTTGACGATTTTAATGCAGGACACAGCAGTACCTCTATTTCAGCCGCTTACGGAATTGCCCGCGCAAAAATGCTCAAGGGCGACCAGAGCTACACAATTGCTGTTATAGGCGACGGTTCTCTTACAGGCGGTATGGCTTATGAGGGACTTAACAACATAGATAAAGACCTTGATA
>CAMFFI010000111.1 GCA_945949625.1 uncultured bacterium
GAAGATGATGCTTTTCCCATGGCAACACGCCGTAACAAGCGATATGAACATTTATTATATTCCAAACGCACTTGTCCTCCGCCATAAAAGTTCCAAGACATTGCAAGATGTTTTGGGGCTTTATTTTCCCCTATATGCGTAACAACATTTGACAACAAAAATAAACATATTCTACACAGGAAATACACATTAAGCCACTGCTTTATACTACACTCCCATAAGTATTCTGACTGTAAGCACAGCCATTACTGCCGCGGTAAAGTCTGCCGCCAATGCAACCCACAAGGTGTGTCTTATGCGTTTTACGTTTGTATTTCCAAAATATACGGTTATTGCGTAAAAGGTTGTTTCGGTTGAACCGGCAAGTACCGACGCTGTTCTTCCTGCAAAGCTGTCAGGTCCGTAATCGGCATAAATCTGATTAAGCAACGCTGTTGAGCCAGAACCCGATACAGGTCTTAAAAGAACCATCGGCACTATTTCCTTAGGAAAACCCAGAAACTCTGCCGCAGGCTCAACAAAGGAGGTCAGCAAATCCATAGCTCCGCTTGCCTTAAGCATATTTACCGCTACAATCAATCCCACAAGCGTTGGTATTATCTGATAAAGAGTGATTAATCCTTTCTTAGCGCCTGCTGTGAAAGCGTCAAAAACAGGCACCTTTTTAATTAGTCCAACCAGCGCTACAACTGCAATAAAAGCAGGTACAACAATTTCCACATAACCACTTCCAAATTTATTATAAAGCCTTAACTGTTTATATTTTTAAGCCGCCTGCTTTCAGAGCCGGACATATTAAATATAACTGCAAGCGCCAGAGCAACCGCAAGTGCTGACGCTGAGCTTATCCAAATACAAGGTATAACATCAAAAGGCGTTTTGCTCCCAAAGCTTTGACGCAGAGTGCCTATCATTGTGGGCAATAACTGCAGGGAAGCAGTATTCATTACAACAAACAGCACCATATCATTACTCGCAACATTACTATGGTTATTAAGCACATCAAGCTCTTTCATTGCATTAAGTCCAAAAGGCGTAGCCGCATTGCCCAGTCCCAGAAGATTAGCGCTTATATTCATACAAATGCTTTTATAGGCCTCTGATTTTTTATCAAGCTTTTTAAAAAGCAGTGATAACGCAGGCGACAAAAGCTTTGATACAAAGCTTGTAAAACCGCACCTTTCCCCTATTTCCATTACTCCCGACCAAAGGCACATTATTCCCGCCATAGTCAGAATCAATGTTATGGCGTCGGACGCACCCTGAAGCGTTGCCTCTGAAAGTTTTGATACGTTCCCTGTGCAGACAGCACATATCAGACTTATTATTACAAGAAATCCCCATATGTAAGAAAGCATTTCATTCACCTTGTTATAACACTAAAATTCAACAAAACCATAAACGCCTGTGTGCTGAATTTCGCAAAGCATTGTTTCTCTCTTTGATTTGCAAAATTCTTGTCGGCATTTGCTTGAGATTTAATAGAATTTGGTAAAAAATAAAAAATTTTTGTATTATTTTCTAAAATCGCTTGACGATTTTGTCACAATTTGGTACTATATATATGAAGGAGGAGCGAGTTATGATTTATACAAGCTACAAAAAAATTGACGAAGCCGGTAGAGTGGTAATATCCAAGGACATTCGCAGAAAGCTTTCGCTCAAGCACAATGACATTCTTAAAATTGATGTTAAAGATAATGTTATCGTTATCAAAAAAGCTGAGCCAAGCTGTGAATTTTGCGAAAGCGAAGAAAACCTGCTACAATTCAAAGGCAAAACTCTTTGCAAAAACTGCCTTGAAGAAATGAAAAAAATTAACTGATTGTATTTTTACTATAAATATATCAAGACAATCAGTAAAATATTCTTTTTTTCATCAGTAAGTTTTCTTACAGTACGGTAAGAAGCCTCTGCTCTTATTGCACATAACTGTTTTGGGGATTTGAGTCAGACAAACAAAAGCTTTAGTGCAATAATCGTCAGAAAACAAAAGTTTTAACATATATATCGGTTGGCTTTGCCTCCGGTATATATGTTGATAACACTTCTCCTGTTTGAATAAATACAGGATAATTAAACGAAACAGGGTTTTACCCTGTTTTATTTTTGAGGTTTTATGATTACTTTATATATAACTGATGTTTCTGATTTAGAATTAAAATCAAGCTTAATCAATCGGCTTACTTCCGAAAGAACAGAAAAACTGCACCGATTAAAGCAAATAAGCGACAAAAAGCTTTGCCTTGGCGCAGGCTTGCTTTTGGACGATTACGTTATTAAAGGCAAAAAAAGCTTATATAACATCAGTGAAAACGGAAAGCCATATTTTGAAAACGGTCCTTATTTCAGTATAAGTCACAGCGGAAATTTTGCTGTACTTGCGGTAAGTGATAATGAAATAGGCTGTGATATTGAGAAACAAACAGACAGAAATTTTTTTGAACTTTCAAAATTTGTTTTTCACAAAAATGAAACCGAGCTTATAACGCAGTCTGATAACGTAAAGGACTCTTTCTTCACCTTATGGACAAAGAAAGAGGCTTTTCTGAAATACTCCGGCATTGGTTTCAGAAGAAAAACCACGGAAATTGATTTATCCCAAGATACTTTCGATGAAAACGGCATTGTTTATTATTTTAAGCATTACAATAAAGATAACTGTAAAATATGCTTATGCTCTGCTAAAAATGATTTCCCCGAAAATTTTGTTGAGGTAAAATACTGATTTTCTGACAGAGTGCAGTTACAGCGATACACCTAACTTATCAAAAGAAAATTTTAATTATGTTTCATATAAAGCAAAAAGCAGTGCATTTCAGAATGAAGTGCACTGCTTTTATATATAATATTATTTATCAAAGATTTCTGTATCTTTTAACCTTTTTCTTTTTACCGTGTTTTCTTTTATAAACGGTGGTAATAACAATATAAATGATGAACAGAACCGCAATTAAAGCCACAGCAAGCAAAAACCATACGGAAAGGACAATGTTTTTAACAATATCCAGAACATACAGAAAACCGCTTCTTTCAACAGATTCGGAAGCAACAAGATTGACCGAGGTTAAGTACTGCCTTTCGCTCATTTTATCATCCTGATAATAAACAGTGGCTTTTCCGATTACATCTCCCTGCTTTACAGGCGCGTCAATAGAGTCGGGGACTTCTGTTTCAAGCTGTATCCAAGATGGGTCATACTCCTTTGGAATAATTGCTGTTATGTTTTCCAGAGGAGTTAAAAGAATACTTTTTTTATCCCACGCAAGGCGCAAATCAATTTCGCAAATGGGAGTAGATGATGTTTTAAGCTCCCCAAGCTCCAGATTTACTAATGCCCATCTGAATAAATCGGCAGCGTCATACATTGTGTCATAAACGTCGTTTTCTTCCTTATAAGGAGAATGGAGCAAAACAGCCATATAGGAATATCCGTCGGCTGAGGCAGTTGTAACAAGACAATGACCGGCCTGGTCGGTGGTACCTGTTTTTATGCCCTTTGCATATCGGTAATAATACTCTCCACCGCGGTTTTCATCAATTAAATAGTTTGTTGTAATCAGAGGATAATCGTCACCCTCACAGTAATATGTAGTAGTATTTGTTATTTCGGAAAACATTGGCTTTGTAAGAGCATAGTTTGTAATTTTATACAAATCTCTTGCAGTTGTGTAGTGGTTGTCATCATGCAGTCCGTCGGGATTTTCAAAATGTGTGTTTTCACATCCAAGCTCCTGCGCCTTTTGATTCATTAAATCAACAAATTTTGAAATATCTCCCCCGCCTATATAATCGGCAAGAACCACAGCCGCGTCATTACCGGAAGGAACCATCATACAGTAAAGCAAATCAATTACCGACATTTTCTCCCCCACGTGATTTTGAAGGTTTGCGGTTGAACTGCCTGTTCCGTCAAGGATTGAAAGCACCTCCTGCTTTATTTCAATCTTTGTATTCTCATAATCGGGAATGTTTTCTATTGCAATTATATACGACATAATTTTTGTTGTTGACGCAGGATAACGCTTTGAGTCGGCGTCCTTTTCAAAAACCACCTGATTTGTATCCATATTCACAAGCAATATGGAGTCGGACACGGTTTTTACATCATTTGTATATGAAATTGCTCCTGTCGGAATTACTGCTGAAGTAATCAGCATGAGCAGCATTATTAATAAAGAAAAAATTCTCAGCAACTTTTTTTTCATATATTGAACTCCTTAAATAAACAGTAATACTGATTTATTGTTATAAAATTTCAGAATAAAATAATAATACAATAATTTTATGCTTTTGACAAGCAAAAATATAGATTTAAAACCGATAAATTTTTATAAAGAATTTTCCTGATATAGTAAATAGCTGTATCGGAAATAATTAACAGGCGTTATGTATTCCTGTGCGCAACATCAATTCATTATATTGTTTCCGCCTTTATTAAACAGACGTTTTACGCAGGCATTAAGAGTGTTTTTTTCTTTATCAGAAAATTGACTGTTGTTTTTATAAATATAGTTACACATTTCCTTTGAAAGCTCAAGGCTTGCTTTGTCGGCAAAATCGGCAATTGTAAGCTGAGGAAGTCCGTGCTGACGCTCTCCGAAAAAGTCGCCGGGACCTCTTTGCAACAAATCGGCGTCGGCAATTTCAAAGCCGTTATTTGTACTGCACAGAGTTTTCAGACGGTTCAGCGTATCGGGATTTTTATTGTCACTTACCAATATGCAGTAGCTTTTGTCCTTTCCTCTGCCTACTCTGCCTCTTAGCTGATGGAGCTGAGAAAGTCCGAACATTTCCGCATTTTCTATCATCATTACTGTTGCGTTGGGAACATTTACGCCTACCTCGATAACAGTTGTGGAAACAAGCACCGACAGCTCGCCCTTTTCAAACTTAATCATTACCTGTTC
>CAMFFI010000112.1 GCA_945949625.1 uncultured bacterium
ATCGCCGCATTTTACGCCAAGTCCCATAAGCGCCATAAGCTTTGTGCAGCCCACAGTCTTTTCGCCCTTTGTAATTGTAATTTCACTGTCATATGCCTTTGCAGCTTTAGCAAGCATACCGGCAGGTCTTGCGTGAATTCCAAGCTCATCTTTAATTGTGTAATTAAAAGTTTTCATAATAATTATTCCTTTCTTAAAGCCCGATAAATCAAGCCGATTCTTTTATTTTACTTCAAGTAATTTATCTCCTGCGCATATACTGCCGGTTGCAGCGGCAGTTATTGAGATGTAGTCATCTGTATTGCAGATAATCATAGGCGTAGTAATTTTATAACCGGCATTCTTAATACCGTCTATATCAAATGAAATCAACAAATCGCCCTTTTTAATTTTCTGTCCGTCGGTAACGTGAGCTTCAAAAAATTCTCCGTTAAGCTTTACTGTATCAATTCCTATATGAAGAAGAACCTCGCATCCGGATTGCGACACAAGATTAACAGCGTGCTTTGTGTCAAAGACCATATCGACCTTTCCGTCACAGGGAGCATAGAGCTTGCCCTCAACAGGCTCAACAGCTATACCGTCACCCAGAACCTTTGCGGAGAATACTTCATCTTCAACCTTTTCAAGCTCTACAACAGTACCGTTAAGGTGAGAATATAAAACCTCGTTTTTACTTTCGGTTTTTTCTGCCTGAGTTTCATTTTTATCTTCATTTACGGTTACCTGACCTAAAAGCTCGTCAACATTTTCCGCTGCGCTTGTATCCAGAAAATCCTCAAGCTTTGACTTAACAACCGATACCTGCGGTCCGTAAACTACCTGAACGCCGTTTCCTTTGTGAATAACACCTGACGCACCGCTTTCTTTTAAATAGCTGTCGCTGACTAAATCAGGCTTAAACACTGTTATTCTCAGTCTTGTAGCACAGCAATCCACGTCAGAAATATTCTGTTTGCCGCCAAGGCCTTTTATAATTAAAGCACTTACTCTGTCAAAACCGACTTCGGATTTGTTTGACGAGCCTTTCTTTCTTTCATCCAAATCCTTACGGGTGTAAAGCTTTGTTTCTTCATCATCTGACTCTCTTCCCGGAGTTTTGAAGTTGAATTTCGTAATCATAAAATAAAATACAAAGTAGTAAATTACTGCGTAAACCAAACCTACAATTACTATCCAAATCCAGTTTGTTTTATCATTTCCCTGTAAAATTCCGAATAAGGTAAGGTCAATTGCACCGCCGGAGAAGGTCATTCCCACACCGACGTTCAGTATGTGCATAAGCATATATGAAAGGCCGGCAAGAACACAGTGAACCGCATACATTGCAGGTGCAACAAACAAGAAGGTAAACTCAATAGGTTCCGTAATACCCGTAATCATAGAGGTTAATGCTGCTGAAAGCAATAAACCTCCAACAATCTTTTTCTTTTCGGGACGTGCAGCCCGATACATAGCAAATGCAGCGGCAGGAAGACCGAAAATCATAAACGGGAACTTACCTGACATAAATCTTGTTGCATCAACAGAGAAATGCTGTGTTGAATTTGACGCAAGCTCTGCAAAGAAAATATTCTGCGCACCCTGTACCGTAACACCGTCAATAATCATTGAGCCGCCCAGCTCTGTTTGCCAGAACGGCATATAAAATACATGGTGTAAGCCAAAAGGAATAAGAGCTCTTTCAATTATTCCGTAAATCCATGTTCCGGCATAGCCCGACTGAAGAACAAGCTGTCCAAGCTGTGCAATTCCAAGCTGAACAATCGGCCATATAAAGAACATAGCTGCACCCACAAGAAGATATACCACACTGCAGATTATGGGAACAAATCTTGTGCCGCCAAAGAATGACAATACCTGCGGAAGCTGTATTCTATAGAATTTGTTGTGAAGAGCAGCAACACCCAATCCCACAATAATACCGCCGAAAACACCCATCTGAAGTGTTGTAATTCCCAAGGTTGTAGTTGTTGAGTTAGCCGCCATAGCCTCTACTCCGCCTTTTGCGGTAATAAGAGCGCTGATTGATGTATTCATAATAAGATAACTGATTGCACCGGAAAGAGCCGCAACGGCTTTTTCCTTTTTTGCCATACCAATGGCAACACCCATTGCAAACAGCAGCGCCAGATTATCAAAAACAACGCTGCCTGTTTGTTTCATAATATCAAATATTGTGTAAAGAATCCCGCCCTCCTGTATAACGCTTGTAAGATTATACGCTTCAAGGGTTGTGGGATTTGTAAAGGAGCTTCCTATTCCGAGAAGCAGTCCTGCAACGGGCAGCAACGCAATCGGAAGCATAAAGGAACGTCCGACTCTTTGTAAAACTCCGAAAATTTTATCTTTCAAAATATACACCTCCATATTATTATGAGCAAAAAAACTTTGAAATCCGCATATGTAATAATTACCGCATAATAAATAACGATTGGAAAAATCGCGGTAAAATATACATACTGTTTTAGAAAATAATAATTTTCCTAATACACCTTATTTTTTAATAATCATTTCCTTAAATCAGTGCATTAAATTTAACTTCATTAAAATTACAACAAATAATTATCAATAATTCAAGAAATTTTTATTAAAAAGTGTGAGGAATATATTTCCTAAGCAATATTATTTTTGATGAATTTTTATTATATATAGTTGATATTGTTAAATAATATGGTATAATATTAATAATTTATTTAAAAAATAAATAAGGAGAGGTGAAAATGGATTATGCAAAAGCAATAGACGATTTTAACAGTAAAATCAAACGTATCATAATTACAGAAGAACAAATTGATACAGCAATTAAAAAAGCAGGAAAGCAAATCAGCGACATATATGACGGACACCCGATTTTATTGGTAAGCATTTTAAAGGGTTCCTTTGTGTTTATGGCTGATTTATGCCGTGCTGTTACTGCACCCTGTGAAATCGGCTTTATGTGTGCAAAAAGTTATTATAACGGCACCGTTTCTTCAGGCGTTGTGCAAATCACAATGGACCTTGAGCAGGATATTAGCAAATATCATGTTATTATTGTGGAAGACATTATCGATACCGGAAGAACACTCAATGATGTAGCAAAGCTTTTAAAATCCCGCAATCCGCTTTCTTTGAGAATTGTCACTCTGCTGGACAAGCCTGCAAGAAGGCTGGTGGATTTAAAAGCCGATATTTCATTGTTTACAATCGATGACTATTTTGTAGTCGGATATGGTCTTGATTGCGGAGAATACTACCGCAACCTTCCGTACATAGCGGAATATAATGATAAGGGAGAATGAGAAAAAGATGTTAGACAAGATTTTTAAGTTAAAACAAAATAACACAAATGTTAAAACCGAAATAACCGCCGGTATTACTACATTTATGACAATGGCGTATATTCTGGCTGTAAACCCAAGTATTTTAGGACAGGCAGGAATGGATACCACTGCGGTACTTCTTGCAACTTGCCTTGCTTCATTTATCGGAACAGCCTGTATGGCTCTTATGGCTAATATGCCTTTTGCTCTTTCTGCAGGTATGGGATTAAACGCCTTCCTTACCTACACCGTAGTGCTTGGCTTTGGCTACCCCTGGCAGGTTGCTCTTCTTGCAGTATTTATTGAAGGTATTATTTTTATTCTTCTTTCTTTGACAAAAGTCAGAGAAGCAATTTTCAACGCAATCCCACTTTCACTGAAACACGCTGTTTCAGTAGGTATAGGTTTGTTTATTGCGTTTATCGGCCTTCAGAATGCAGGACTCACAGTATCAAACCAATCAACGCTTGTTTCAATCGTAAACTTTACTGACAATTTCCAAACCGGTGGAATTTGCGCATTACTTGCAATAATCGGTACATTTATAATGGCTGTTCTTTATATCAAAAAGGTAAAGGGCTCCATTTTAATCGGTATTTTTGCAACCTGGATTTTGGGAATAATCTGTCAGCTTACCGGAATCTATGTTCCCAATCCCGAGGCAGGATTTTACTCACTGTTACCTACCTTTGCAATGACTGATTTTTCAAAGCTGGGCGAAACTTTCGGACAGTGCTTTAATGTAGATTTCAGTAATGTGGGAATTTTCAATTTTATAATTGTTATATTCTCATTCCTTTTTGTTGACTTGTTTGATACTTTGGGAACACTTATCGGCGTAAGTGCCAAAGCCGGTATGCTTGATAAAGACGGAAGACTTCCGAGAATTAAGCCTGCACTTTTAGCTGACGCTATCGCAACAACAGCCGGTGCAGTCCTCGGTACATCAACAACCACAACATTTGTTGAATCATCAGCAGGCGTTGCAGAGGGCGGCAGAACAGGTCTTACATCAATGACAACTGCAATTCTCTTCCTTGTTTCAATGTTCTTTGCTCCAATATTCACCGCTATCCCCTCTTTTGCAACAGCTCCGGCTTTGATTATTGTTGGATTCCTTATGTTCAGCAACATTTCCGAAATTAAACTCAGCTCAAAGAACTATACAACTGCAATTCCTGCATATCTCTGCATTATAGCAATGCCTCTGTTCTACAGCATTTCAGAAGGTATTTCAATCGGAGTAATTTCCTATGTAATTATTAACCTTATCTGCAAAAAAGCAAAGGAAATCAACCCCATAATGTATGTACTTGCAGCTCTGTTTATACTCAAATATATTTTCTTATAAATTGAAATTATAAAGAATTATATAAAAACTATAAGTTAATAAAACCTTAAAAGCCTTTCACAGAAGTTTAAATCTCTGTGAAAGGCTTTCTTTCATTAAATTTTCTTTTTGGTTTTCTAAATTATGGAGTGTTATTCTTAAAGTACAATCACCATTAAGCTTTATAATGGAATCATACCAATCATCATTATTTTTAGCCAATTATACCTATTTCTTGTCTTCATCATTTAAGTTAGGTTTTG
>CAMFFI010000113.1 GCA_945949625.1 uncultured bacterium
AAATTCACCGTCAAGGTATTTTACAATGCACTTTCTTATTACGGAGGCAATTGTTCTTTCAAGATTTCTTACGCCTGCTTCGTTTGTATAATAATCAATAATAGCATAAATTCCGGCTTTTGAAAACTTAACCGTCTTTGAATTAACACCGCATTCTGCGTATTGCTTTGGTATTAAATGTTTTTTTGCAATATTGAATTTTTCTTCCCTTGTGTAAGAATCAAGCTCAATAATTTCCATTCTGTCCCTTAACGGCAGAGGAATAGCCGATAAATCATTTGCGGTTGTTATAAAGAAAACATTTGATAAATCAAAGGGAACTTCAATATAATGGTCGCAGAATTTATTATTTTGCTCTGAATCAAGAACCTCAAGCAAAGCGGAAGTAGGATCACCCTTATAGTCATTGGAAAGCTTATCAACCTCGTCCAGTATAAGTACGGGATTTGAGCTACCTGCTTGAATTAAGGCTTTTATAATTCTTCCGGGCATTGAACCTAAATAAGTTTTTCTGTGACCTCTGATTTCTGCTTCGTCTTTTACGCCGCCTAAAGCAATTCTTGCCGATTTACGGTTTATGGCAGACGCAACAGACTGTGCAATTGAAGTTTTACCGACTCCCGGAGGTCCTACAAGACAAATTATCTGTCCTTTTGCCGTTGGATTCATACGCTTTACAGCAAGCTGTTCAACAATTCTCTTCTTAACCTTGCTCATTCCGTAGTGGTTTTTATCCAGAGTGCTGCGTATCTTTTTTAAATCAATAGAATCCTTTGTATATACATTCCAAGGAAGTTCAAGAACAGTATCCAGATAGCCTCTTATTACGCTTGCTTCCTGAGAACCGTATGGCATTTTAGATATTTTTCTGCACTCTTTTATTAATGCGTCTTCAGTTTCTTCAGGAAGGTTAAGCTCTTCAATTTGCTGTGCATAATTTTCAGCCTCGTCAATAGGGCTTTCATCCTCACCAAGCTCTTCTTCAATTATGTTAAGCTGTTCTCTAAGAAAATACTTTCTTTGATTCTCATCTATGTTGATTTTAGCCCTCTCACATATTTCGGACTGAATACTGATTACTTCTACCTCTTCAGAAAGAATCTTGAGCAGTGTTTCGAGTCTTTCGGCTGCATCTTCACATTCGAGAATACACTGCTTTACCTGATAATCAAGCATAATATTGCTTGCAATATAGTCGCACAGTTCTCCGCCATGTTTGCACATTGCAACTTTAAAAATAACATCGGGAGGTATTTTGGGGACTAAGCGTATGTATTTTTCAAAAATTTCTTTTACTGATCTCATAAGCGCAGTTATATGGGAGTCTGTTATTTCTTCCTCAGGATTTGAAAAAGTTCTTACCTCTGCATACTGTACTTTTCCTTCATCATCTGAGGATAAAACTTCTGCTCTGCAAATGCCTTCAACAACAACTCTTGTTACATCGTCAGGCTGTTTAAGCACCTGCACAATTTTTGCAATAACGCCTATTTGATAAAGGTCAGTTACATTGGGTACCTTTTTTGAAGGATCTTTCTGAGAAGAAATAAAAATAAGCTGATTTCCCCTCATAGCGTCTTTAATGGACGCTATTGACTGCTTTCTCACTACATCGAAATTGAGCAGTGTTTTTGGGAATATAACCAACCCTCTCAAAGGAAGAACTGGTAATTTATATACTGTTTCATATTTTATATCCATAGTAAATTATCCTTAAAATCTAATAGCTGCATCTTGCTTTTGCACAAGGATACAGCTACCAAAATCATTATTTATGATGCAGTGTTTCTGTTTGAGCCTTTAAGTTTAAGCCCGATTTTTGTCGGTAATTTATCTTGATTTCTTATAATCTCAGGTTTTGTACCCTTTTCTATTACATCGCCATTGATAATAATTTTTTCAATTGTTTCATCCGATGGTGTTTCAAACATCAAATCGTTGAGAGTATCCTCTAAAATACCTCTTAAACCTCTTGCACCGGTGTGTTGCTCCTGCGCTTTCTTGGCGATAGCCTCAAGAGCCGACGTTTCAAAAACAAGCTGAACACCGTCTAATTCAAACAGCTTTGCATATTGTTTGACAATAGAGTTTTTAGGCACTGTAAGAATTTGAATTAGCGCTTCAACATCAAGTCCGTGTAAAGCCGTAATGACAGGCAGTCGTCCTACAAGCTCGGGGATTAGTCCGAATTTCACCAAATCGTGAGCGATTACTTCCGACATCCAGTTAGTTTCATCAAGCTTTTGTTTTGCCTTTACATCAGCTTCAAAGCCGAGAACTGATTTGCCCTTGCGCTTTTCAACAATTTTTTCAAGTCCGTCAAAAGCACCGCCGCATATAAACAGAATATTTTTTGTATTTATTTGTAAAAATTCCTGCTGAGGATGTTTTCTTCCGCCCTGGGGAGGAACATTTGCCACAGTTCCCTCAACAATTTTAAGCAGAGCCTGCTGAACTCCTTCGCCGCTTACATCACGGGTAATTGATGGATTTTCTGATTTTCTTGATATTTTATCAATTTCATCAATATAAAGAATACCTTTTTCCGCTCTTGCAATATCAAAATCGGCGTTCTGAATCAGTTTAAGCAAAATATTTTCAACATCTTCTCCAACGTAGCCTGCCTCTGTAAGCGTTGTGGCGTCGGCAATAGCAAACGGAACATCCAAAGCCTTAGCTAACGTCTGAGCAAGCAGAGTTTTTCCTACGCCGGTCGGACCAAGTAAAAGCACATTGCTTTTTGCAAAGTCAACATCTGTTTCTTCGCTGAAAACACGTTTATAGTGGTTGTAAACAGCAACACTTAGTGTCTTTTTAGCTTCCTCCTGACCAACAACATATTCGTCAAGAATAGCTTTAATTTCGCGGGGTTTAAGCAATGCAGGAACTTCTATACTTTCTTTCTGAACCTGTGAATTGCTGAAATCATCAAAAGGATCGCTTTCTTCAAGAATATTCATACAAAGCTCAACGCATTTATCGCAAATGTACGCGTTCTGCCCTGCTATCAATCTTCCCACATATTCCTGTGGTTTTCCGCAAAATGAACAATACAAATTGTTGTCTTTGCTTTTATTAGGCATATTTATACCTCACTTATCTTTTTTCAATAACCTTGTCAATAAGGCCGTATTCAAGCGCCTGCTGAGCAGTCATAAAGTTATCTCTGTTAGTATCTCTTGCTATAACGTCAATAGGCTGACCTGTATTTGCCGCAAGGATTTCATTAAGGCGCTGCTTTGTATTTAAGATATGTCTTGTGTGAATTTCCATATCTGTTGCCTGTCCCTGAGCGCCGCCGCTTGGCTGGTGAATCATAATGTCACTGTTTGGAAGTGCAAGGCGTTTTCCTTTTGTACCTGCTGCCAATAAAAATGCGCCCATACTTGCAGCCATACCCATACAGATTGTTGATACATCGCATTTAATGTACTGCATTGTATCATAAATTGCAAAGCCGTCAGTTACTGAACCGCCGGGGCTGTTAATATAAAGACTGATGTCCTTTGTAGGGTCCTGACCTTCAAGGTACAAAAGCTGTGCAACAACAACACTTGCACTTGCGCTGTTTACCTCATCGGTAAGCATAATAATTCTGTCCTCTAACAGTCTTGAATAAATATCATATGAGCGTTCGCCTCTGCTTGTTTGCTCAACAACATAAGGTACTAATGCCATTATAATCATCCTTTCTAAATAATCATCGGCAAAAAATCAAACTATATTCAATTATTTTGTTTTTGCGTTATCTCTTACAAATTTCATAGCCTTATCAACCATAATATCTTCTGCAAGACCTTCTGCTGGTATAGCTTCCTTAACTTTTTCTACATCCATCTTATATGCTTCTGCAAGCTTGTTGTATTCTTCTTCAATATCTTTTTCGTCAGCAGTAAGAGCTTCCTTAGCAGCAATTGCCTGAAGAATAAGTCTGAGCTTAACTCTCTTTTCAGCTTCAGGCTTATACATAGCCTTTACGCTTTCTGCGTCCATTCCTGTATATTTAAGATATGTAGATATATCCATACCCTGTGAACGCAAACGCATATCAAATTCTCTTAGCATATCGTTTACCTGATTTTCATACATAGCCTCAGGAATTTCGCCGCTCATATTTTCGATTAATTTGTCAATAAGCTGATTGTCAAAATCTCTGTCAGCCTCATTCTCAAGACGTTTCTTGATTTCTTCGGAAAGCTGAGCCTTGTATTCATCAAGAGTTTCCTTATCGCTTACGTCTTTTACAAATTCATCGTCAACCTCTGGAAGCTCTTTCTTTTTGATTTCGTGAAGCTTAATTTTAAATTCTGTTTCTTTTCCCTTAAGCTCTTCAGCCTGATAATCCTCGGGGAAAGTAACCTTGATTGTAAATTCTTCATCGGTATTGTGACCGACAATTTGCTCTTCAAAACCGGGGATAAACTGACCGTCGCCTAATTTAAGGTTGTAGTTTTCAGCTTTTCCGCCTTCAAAAGGCTCGCCGTCAAGGAATCCTTCAAAATCAATAACTGCAACGTCGCCGTTTTCAGCAGCACGGTCTTCAACTGTTACCATTCTGCTGTTGCGATCTCTTACTTTTTCGATTTCTTCATTAATAAGCTCGTCTGTAACCTCAGTTGATTTTTTCTCAACTTCAATTCCGTTATAATTTTCAATTTCTACTTCCGGCTCAACAATAATTGTTGCTTTAAAAGTAAAGCCGTCGTCGCTTGCGTCAACAGCCTCAAGAGTGTCAACAGCAACTATTTTTACATCAGCTTCTTTAGCCGCATCGGAAAGTGCTTCAGGATAGCAATCCTGCATAGCGTCATCATAAAAAACTTCCTTGCCGTACATTTTTTCAATTACGTGCATAGGTGCTTTGCCTTTTCTGAATCCGGGAATATTAATATTTTT
>CAMFFI010000114.1 GCA_945949625.1 uncultured bacterium
GGAACAATATAGTTATAATTATAAGCCGCTCCGGTTTCATAATCGCCGTAGTCGTGCCAATCGTCATTCAGCGAAGAAATAATCCATATCGACCATTCTTCGGTATGGTTTTCGTCGCTTTGCCAGCTTATACAGTTACCGGAGTACTGAAATCCACCGCTGTTATTAAATTTAGGGGTATAGAGCTTAATTTCATTACTGCAGCCCATCTCCGGTATATCCAGTGCAACATCGGTCTGTGAATAAAGCCAGTCAACCATTTTCATAAGCTGATCTCGGGCTGTTGCCGAGGTTTTTTTAGGGTCATACGGTTGATCAGGACCGATAATCAAAGCCATAGTATCCTTACCGCTTCGTCCCCTGTGGGACAGTCCCCACCTATACATTTTACCGGGTGCGGTATCTACTATTTGGTACAAAGAGCTTTCCTGGTTGGCGTTTAATTCGACAAACTGCTGACCTTCTCTTATGGTGGGTTTGCATGTTGTTACGGTTTCAACCGTTGACCCTAATCCATAAGCGTCGCCGTATTCAGTATTACCCACTTCAACAGAATAATCCGAAGCGGTTGTGCACCAGCCGATGCCGGCATCAGGGCGTGAATAGTTTGCCGCCTTTAAATTAGCATAGGAACGGGATATTGAAACATCATCAAAGCCAGCATTTATAAGCAAATTTCTGCCACTTTTATCAGCGAAGCTCATATTATCCAACAGGTTTCCTCCGCTTGAAGCAAATGAAGTACTAAAAGGAGTCAGAACAAACATAATATTCTTATTTGCTCCGGAGTAATAACTACCCTGATATTCGCCCCAATCCGCCTTTGCCGTACTCATTAAACATATTTTAAATTCTACGGTATGCTCGCCGTCTTTTGTGAATGAGAAAAACGAGCCATCTGCAGCTGCTTCAAAGGAATTGGAATCCTTTAATTTCGTTGTATAAACCGTATGTTCTGCCGTATTGCCTGCAACCGGTGCAGTTATTCCTTTGCTTTTCAGCCAATTTATAATCTGCTGAAAATGGTCTGTGCCGTTTTTACTCGATTTTACATAATTTACCGAAGCGTCTTCATCGGTAATTATAAACGCCAATGTATCAACACCTGATCTTCCACGGTGGTGAACGGTCCAACTGTAATTCTCGCCTGATTTCACGGATAAAATCTGGTATAGGCTGCTTACTTCATTTGCGACCACCTCGGCAAATTGCGTACCGTCAGAAGGTCCGTTTCCCACTATCTCCTGCACAACAGTCGGTTTCATATGAGGTGACATCTCGGTAATATTAACATTTTCCCTAAGCCAAGCGTATTCAAGCTTTTTATCGGTCGCCGTAGTTTTCCAACTTAATTGGTTTGTATCGTAAGCTTTATCATCGAATAATATGTTCGCCCAACCGGTGTTTTTAACATCTGCATCTTTCAAATTCGGGTATTCAAAACCGCCGTTTATTATTGACGACTGACCGACTACCATGCTTTCCTCGGACGAAACAGGGATAGCATTGCAGCTTAAAAGAAGGCAAAACATTAAAACTATAGAAATATATCTAAAAAACGCTTTTCTTTTCATTTTTCGCTTGCCTCCTTTAAAGTAATCTTTTTATCAAAAGTCAGTTAATATTTATAGTGCCATCCGATTTTGTGATTCCGCAGGTGTAATCCTGTGCAATATTCTTCTTGAAAAACACTATTCTAACCGTTGTGTCTGCAGGTATATCCGTGACGGTTACAGAATTTTTTTCGGCATTTAGAGTAGTATTGCCGAAAATATAATCGTTGGTTTCATCTATAAGAAGCTCTGCTTTATTCCAAGTAATTGTTACATCACTTGCCGTATTTCCCGTATAAATATAAAGCTCGGCATAATCTCTGTCTGCCTGGTCTTTAATTTCGTATCTCATGCTGCCAGTTTTAATAAGTATAAACTTTGCTTTCAAGGTTTGGGTGAAATCACCTGTTCCCGTAACCGAAACGGTTATTTCTTTTTGCAGTTCGTCTTGGGCAAAATCATAAGACAAGGTGATATTTTCCGAAGCAGGAACCGCCCCCGTCAGACTGCCGCTTGATATATTGACCGTACCGCCGTCTGTCGAAACGGTATAATTTATATCTGTAGCGTTAATTCTTAAACTGTCAATGTAATTTCGCACTGCAAAGTTTACAGTGTTACCGTAAATTTCATAGGTCGGTACTTCATCCGATTTTAGAAAATTGCTAGAAAAATAAAAGTTTTGGGAGGTCAGTTCACTTTGCTGCCCTTTTTTTGTTATGTATTTTGCAACAGAGGGTATAGCGCAAAGCAAAAGCGCAACAGCCAGTAAAACGGAGACAACTGCAACAATTTTTCTTTTTTTCATATAGCAGAAATCTCCTTTCACGTTAAACTTTAGTCAATCTGTTGAAATACCGCTTCTAAATAAACGGCATCGGTCATTCCCGAAAAGCGTGCGTCATTTTTGTCGCTTTTCCATTCCGCTTTCAATTTGTAAGTTCGGATTTCTTTCGCCCCAACGCCGAAAATAAGCGAGCTGTCTGTATATTCATAAATTTGTTCTCCGCTCGTTCCGTCGCATTCCCAGATTTGAAGTAGGTTTTCTTCACCGTCCAGCAAGGTAAAAGTAAGCGGTATATTTCCCGTTGTTTTAAGAACTATTTTGCATTTCATCGCCGTTTCAGGCAAGTTTTCATCCGAAGAGTTTTGCACGGAAAAATCTATTTCGGCGGTATATCCGGTTTTTTTTTCAAAATCAAGAACCTTAGCGGAAGTGAAATCGGGCGAAAATCCGGCAACCCTTGTACCGTCGCCGCCTGAAGCACCTGAAAAAAACTTTGAATAAGCGCCCGAAAGCAGATATGTTGTAATAAGAACAAGACACACAAGCAAGGCGGCGATACGAAAAAACAAAACAGGATAATGCGGTTTATCGTTTTTTTCGTGTTTCGATTTATACTGCATTATCCGCCGCCTCCTAATTTAATCGTTTTTGTCCTTTTTCAGTTCTTCAATCATTTTTTTGATTTCTTCAAGCTCTTCGGTATCATTGTCCTTTTCTTTGCGGTAGGAAAGTTCCGTAAGCAAAAGTGCAGTTGCCAAAACTATAATTACCGAAATAGGTTGTTTCAAAATATTTACCACCGCACCAATTCCCGCAATATCATAAACCAAAACGCCTTTTATTTGACTTTTGTTTATAGGCTCGTCGGCAACGTTGTTTGCATCGCCTTTGGTGATAACGGTATCGCCGTCAATTTCAATAATGCGGTGTATTACAAGGCTGTCGCCGTCTTGATAAAGTACAATATCATTTACCTTATAATCGTCCGTTGCTTTGATAATAACCAAATCGTCTACGGATAACCTATCTTCCATACTGCCTGAAAGGACAACCGACATACCGTAACCGAAGGGCATCGGCATTTTATCCCTTATAAGACCTTTGGCGTTTTGGGTATAAACAAACAACCCTAAAACTATACCTATAAAAGAAAATACAATGTAACGGAATACGGTTTTTTTACTGAATTTTTTCTTTGCGTGTTTGGGAGTTTTCTTCATCGTTTTCCCTTTTTCTTAAGAATAATAGAATAATCAACGTGAATGTTGAGATTATGAATAATGCAACCCAAAGTCCAATATTCGATGAATCACCGGTCATTAGTGAGCCGCCCGCAGCGTTTGGGTTGTAAGCGGCTGTTACATTAAAGGCGACCTTAACGGTTAATTCTTCGCCCTCGGCAGCCAGATTGCCCAGCAATGTATCAAATTCATCGTCACCGTCAAAGGGCCAGCTCCAATATAAGGTGTACTTTGCCTGATGTTGCGGTGATAAACCCGAACTGTCCTTAACCCCGTCAAGTTTTGCTAAACTGTCTGCTTCGTTTTCCTTACCTAAAAGGTAATTGTTATTCGGATCGATAAAATTGGCTTTTATCGGTATCTCGGTTTGCTTGCCGTTTACATCCACAGTAATGTGAGATTGTGCCTCCAAAACATAGCTTATCGGCACATTTCCCACATTTCTTACATATAAGTCGTAGCTGTTTTCAGTCCCCGGAGCAACCACTTGGTTTCCATAATCAGACTTAACTGTGATTTTGCCGTCATTGTCGTATTCTGCACAGAAAATCTGTATTTCCTTATGGTAAATTTCGCCTTTACCGCCTATAAGTTCAACTTCCGGATTTGGTTCTTCAACTTCCGGATTTGGTTCTTCGGTTTCCTGATTAACTGATTCGGAAACAGCGCTTTCGGTTTTATTGCTGTCATTATCGCCGCTAACCAAGGCGGAAATATCAATATTGGCAGAAGGGTTTGCAGTTCCGGTTTTTATAAGCAAATGTGAGATTGCTACAAATGAAACAGCAACCAATAGGGCTAAGATTACAACTACAACCGATAGACCTATTTTTCTCTTTTTCATTTGTCGCCCTCCTTTTGCGGAATACTGATTTTTGCTTTTGAAAACAAAGGAGTAAAACACTTATTTCCTATGCTTTTAAAAGCAAAAATTCAAGCATACGAGGGTGGACACACACCCTCGTATGTAATGAAAAATATACATTTATGTATTTTGGTTAATATTAGTCGATCTGTGTTACGGTAGCAGTAACATCGAGAGAAATGGTAGCGGCATTGCCTTCAGCGGCCTGATCACCGAGATAGGTATCCTTAGCGTCATCGTTGCCTGTGAATGCCCATTTCCAAGAAATTGCAGGAGCATCCGCACCGATAGAGCTTAAATCTTTACCTGCGGCATAATCTTTGCTGTAAGTTGCAATTTTTGCATTAACGGCAGCTTCAAATAAGT
>CAMFFI010000115.1 GCA_945949625.1 uncultured bacterium
CTGCCCTTGTTTGCCTTACTATTTTAAAAAGGCTGAAAATTATGAGAGTGATACCAGTGATGTCAATCACATCTTTAAACTGCATAGTATTAAACACTGCAATAACACTTGTAAACCATGCTGCTATCTTATCCATAATGTTCCTCCTTATTCTGAATTTAACTTACACTTTATTTTAACATATTTAATAGTAAGGTTGCAAGGCTTGAAACGAAAAATTCAATTAAATTTCAATAAAGCATAAATTAATGTGTTAATCTGGGCCTCTGTTGTAAATACAGAAGGAACAACTCTTACAGTACCGATATTGCTTGTATTCATAAATTCATGGGCAAGCGGACAGCAATGAAGTCCGGAACGTGTGGCTATTCCGAAGTTTTTGTTCAGGTAAGCTGAAACCTTTTCACTTTCACAGCTTTTCAAATTAAAAGATAAAACAGGCGCAAAATGTTCTTTATCGGGAATATCTGTATAGAGAATTACATTTTTGTTTTGTTTTAAGCTTCTGTAAAGCTTTCTTATTAATTTCATTTCGTGTTCCAAAATATTTTTCGAGCCGCGCCTTTTAACAAATTCAATTCCTGCGCGAAGTCCTGCAATTCCCGGCAGATTGGGCGTTCCGCTTTCAAATTTATCAGGCAATAACTGTGGCTGCTGCTTCATCAGAGAATTTGTACCTGTTCCTCCTTCTATAAGAGAATCGGGAATATTATCTGTGTTTATAATCAAAAAGCCTGTACCCATAGGTCCGTACAAACCCTTATGACCTGCTGCACAAACATAATCTATCTTATCTTTGCTTAAATCCAAAGGAAAAATACCTGCTGTCTGAGCAACATCAACACATACGGGAATTTCATACTGATGACATAACGCAGTAATTCTTTCTATGGGCATTTTAAACCCAAAAACATTAGATGCATGAGTACAGATAACAAGCTTAGTATCATTATTTATTGATTTTCTGAAAGAATCAAGGGTTCTGTCATCGTCACCCGGAAAAATCTCAGCTTTGGTATAAGAAATTTCTTTTTCTTTGAGTTTTTCCAAAGGCCTTACAACTGCATTATGCTCAAGACAGGAAATTACTGCGTGGTCGCCGGGTTTTAATATGCCTTTAATCACAGTGTTTAGTGCTGTTGTGCAATTGTTTGTAAAAATTACCCGCTCCGTATCCTCTATATTATAGTAATCAGCTACCGTCTGGCGGCAGTTATATATTTCTTCAGAGGCTCTTATAGCAAGCCTGTGTCCTCCTCTTCCCGGATTTGCGCCGAATTCCGCAAGAGCCTTGTTGATTGCAGAAGTAACACACCTTGGCTTTGGAAAGGTTGTGGCACCGTTATCAAGATATATCATCCGGCATCACTTTTTGCTTTTCCTAAAAATTTTATATTATATTTTTTCAGTATTTCTTCTGCTTCGCCAATATTTTCGGGAATAAATAAGCTGTATCCGCATGAGGTCACCTTAAGATTCATTGGTGTGCGCTCTAAAATTGACTTTATCCCGTTACGCTGTAAAACATCTCTTCCCTTTATAGCATAAGTTATTGACGGAAACATTATAAGTTGTTTTTCCATTGTTTTTCACCTCGTTGTTTTTTCTAATATTTTATGATAAAAAGACAATGGACGTGCTAAAATGCCCGCAGAAATTCTGCGGGCAAAGCAAAACATATTAAATTTATCAGCTTAGCTTAGATGAAAGCAACGCAGACATATCATACATTCCGGGCTTTTGGTCAGCTAAAAATACAGCCGCATTAATTGAACCGATTGCAAACACTTCTTTTGACTGTGCCGAATGAGAGATTGTTACAACTTCATCATGACCTGCAAAGATAACTTCGTGTTCTCCAACAATTGTACCGCCTCTTACGGAATGAATACCTATTTCATTTTTACTGCGTTTTTTGCGGTAGCTGTGTCTGTCATAAACATACTGCGGTTCCTGATTAAGCTCTGTTGAAATTCCGTCGGCAATCATCAATGCAGTTCCGCTTGGAGCGTCAATTTTCTGATTATGATGCTTTTCTACAATTTCTATATCAAAGCTGTCGCCCAAAACACGGGCTGCCTGCTTTGAAATTTCTATTAAAAGGTTTATTCCCAAAGACATATTTCCTGAATAGAAAATTGCTGTTTCTTTGGATGCCTCCTTAATCTGCTGAACCTGCTCCTTTGAAAAGCCTGTTGTGCAAATTACGGCAGGCTTTTTGTTTGCCTTAATAAAGGATAAAAGACCGTTTAAAGCGGCAGGATTTGAAAAATCAATAACTACATCTACATTTTCAGCAATTTCCTCAAAGCCCTTATAAACATTAAAATCATAAGAATTATCGTTAAAAACATCAATTCCGCAAACAATTTTACAGTCGTTTCTTTCGCCGACTGCCTTTACAATGGCATGTCCCATTTTTCCACAGCATCCAGTTAAAGCAATATTAACCATTTTTACATTCCCCTTTTACTGATACAGGCGTACTAAAAATATCAGTACGCCTGTTAAAATTTAAAATTACTTATTTAAATATTTTCCGATTAAATCGTACTTAGCAAGGCAATCTTTTAAATCATGATAACCTGATACGCTCATCGGTACCAACGGAAGTCTGCATTCTCCTGCATCAAATCCAACTAAATTCATAGCTGTTTTTACAGGAATCGGATTGACATCGCTGAATAAAGCGGTCATAATTTCAAGATATTTAAAATTAACCTTTGAAGCCTCTGCAAAGTTATTCTCAAGGCAAAGCTGACATATTTCGTGCATTTGTGCTGGACAAATATTTGCAAAAACAGAAATAACGCCTAACGCACCTAAAGACATAAATGGAACGGTCTGGTCATCATTACCGGAGTAAATGTCAAGCTTATCACCGCAAAGAGAACGAGTAGTTGAAACAGAAGAAATATTTCCGTTTGCTTCTTTTGTAGCAACAATATTCGGATGCTTGCAAAGCTCTGCGTAGGTTTTAGGCTGAATGTTACAGCCTGTTCTTGACGGAACATTGTATAAAATAATCGGAATATCAACAGAATCTGCAACAACATTAAAGTGCTTTATAAGACCTGCCTGTGAAGTTTTGTTATAATAAGGTGTTACAACCAACAAGGCGTCTGCACCGCTTTCGCAAGCTGATTTTGAAAGTGCAATAGCTGTTGATGTGTCGTTACTGCCCGTACCGGCAATTACCGGTATTCTGCCGTTTACCTTTTCGGTTACAAAAGATAAAACCTTACAATGCTCTTCTTCGGATAAAGTAGCAGCCTCACCGGTTGTTCCGCAGGCAATAATTGCATCTGTGTGATTTTCTACGTGAAATTCAATAAGCTGCTCCAAAACCTTATAATTAACTGAACCGTCAGAATTCATAGGCGTTACAAGTGCAACACCCGAACCTCTGAAAATTGGATTGCCCATTTATTTACCTCCTAATCAGTCCATATAACCCTCGGCACACAAAAGCTCTGCAAGCAAAACTGCTCCGCCTGCCGCACCTCTGAGAGTGTTATGGGACATACAAACAAATTTATAATCGTACTGAGTATCTTCTCTTAATCTGCCGATTGAAATTGCCATACCGTCTTCAAGAGTTCTTGCCTCTTTAATCTGAGGATGGTCAGGCTCTGTAAAATAGTGTAAAAACTGCTTGGGCGCACTTGGAAGTTCAAGCTCCTGTGCTCTTCCCTTGTAGCTTTCCCAGATTTTGATAATCTCATCAACAGATGGTTTCTTATCTTTAAAAGACATAAAAACAGCGGCTGTGTGTCCGTCAGATACGGGAACTCTTAAGCACTGTGAAGTAATTGCAATATCGTTTGTTGAAACAATTTCTCCGTCTTTGATTTCGCCCCAGATTTTAAGGGGTTCTTTCTCACTTTTTTCTTCTTCTCCGCCTATATAAGGAATAAGGTTATCTACCATTTCAGGCCATGTGTCAAAGTTTTTACCTGCTCCTGAAATAGCCTGATATGTGCAGGCAAGAACCTTATCTACACCTAATTCCTTAAGAGGATGAATTGCCGGTACATAGCTCTGAAGAGAACAGTTGGATTTAACAGCAACAAAGCCTCTTTTTGTTCCCAGTCTTTTTCTTTGTGATTCAATGATTTTTATGTGGTCTGCATTAATTTCGGGAATAACCATTGGAACATCGGGTGTGAAACGATGTGCAGAGTTATTTGAAACAACAGGACATTCAGCTTTTGCGTATGACTCCTCAAGTGCTTTGATTTCGTCTTTTTTCATATTTACTGCACAAAAAACAAAGTCAACCTTTGCAGCTACGGCTTCAACGTCTGCTGCGTCCATAACAACCATATCTTTAATATTCTCAGGAATCGGTGTTGACATTAACCAACGTCCGTCAATTGTATCTTTATAAGGCTTTCCGGCACTTCTTGAACTTGCTGCAAGAGCCGTAACCTCAAACCAAGGGTGATTTTCCAAAAGGCAGGCAAAACGCTGTCCTACCATACCCGTTGCACCGATAATACCTACTTTATACTTCTTCATTGGAATTCCTCCATAAGGATAAAAAATTTTTAAAAAGCAGTTGTCATTCTTGAAATAATATATTATTATTAATAAAGACTGTTCTGAAATCAATTAAAATTTCAGCGAAAATCTGCTTGTTTACTTTATAATATATCATTTATTAATAATGTTGTCAATTAAATTTCAAGCGATTTATTCATTTCTTATTTTATAAATTTGAAAGGACATAAAAATGAAAACAAGTGACTTTTATTATGATTTGCCTAAAGAGCTGATTGCTCAGTCCCCTGTTGAACCAAGGGA
>CAMFFI010000116.1 GCA_945949625.1 uncultured bacterium
TTACCTATAAGTTACAGAAACTACAATCTGGTTATTTCCTCAAGCAATACCGTAATGTCAATTATCGTAGGACTTGCCTTTGTTGCAGTTGTAATTTGTGCAATGTACTGGTATTTCGGCACAGAGCAAGGCTCTACAATTCGTTCAACGGGAAGCAATCCTGCAATGAGCAAGGCGCAGGGTATTAATATCAGCTTTGCAAAGGTAGTTGCCCTTGCACTTTCCAACGGACTTGTTGCGCTTTCCGGCGCACTTCTTGCACAGTATCAGGGCTTTGCAGATATTAATATGGGCCGCGGCGCAATCGTTATCGGACTTGCTGCCGTAATTATCGGTCAGGTTCTTGGCGAGGCACTTTTCAGAAAGCATATAAACTTTGTAATCCGTCTTGTTTTTGTTATTATCGGCGGAATACTTTACTACATCGCAATGGGTATTGTTCTGTGGCTGAAGATGCCTTCGGACGATATGAAGCTATTTACGGCGGTAATCGTTGCTATTTTCCTTGCAGTTCCGTACCTTCAGAATAAAAGAAGAACCTCCTTTAAAAAAGTTGTAAAGCAAAATGCAAAGGATATGATTAAAGGGGAGGGTGAAAACTGATGCTTGAGCTGAGAAATATTTATAAAACCTTTAATAAGGGAACTATAAACGAAAAAAGAGCCTTAAACGGCGTTGATTTGGTTTTGAACGAAGGCGATTTTTGCACAATTATCGGCGGTAACGGCGCAGGAAAATCCACAATGCTCAACGCAATTGCAGGCGTATGGCCTGTTGACAGCGGTGCAATCATAATCGGCGGTACCGATGTTACCGGCTTGCCCGAGCATAAGCGCGCAAAATACTTAGGCAGAGTTTTTCAGGACCCAATGACAGGTACCGTTGCAGATATGGAAATCGGCGAAAACCTTGCAATAGCCGCAAGAAGAGGAAAGAAAAGAGGACTCAGATGGGGTGTTACTGCAAAGGAAAAAGCCGAATACAAGCAGTTGCTTGCAGAATTTGAGCTTGGACTTGAGGACAGAATGACCTCCAAGGTAGGACTTCTTTCCGGCGGTCAGCGACAGGCAATTACTTTGCTTATGGCAACTCTTAATAAGCCGAAGCTTCTTTTGCTGGACGAACATACGGCGGCTCTTGACCCAAAAACTGCCGCAAAGGTATTGGAGCTGAGCGATAAAATTATTGAAGAAAATAATCTTACCGCATTAATGGTAACTCACAATATGAACGACGCCATTACTCACGGCAACACGCTTATTATGATGAACGACGGTAAAATCATTCTTGATATTTCGGGAGAAGAAAAGAAAAACCTTACGGTTGAAGCACTTCTCCAGAAGTTTGAACAGGTAAGTCACAGTAAATTTACAAACGACAGAGTTCTTTTGTCTGAATAAAATTTTAGCCCGCACATATGTGCGGGTTATTTTATATAGTCAATAATAAAAACAAAAACAGCCTTCTTGGTAAAAATCAAGAAGGCTGTTTAAATGGGGTTATAATATTATTCTTCAGGTGAAAAATCATCCTTGCCTACTCCGCACAAAGGACACTGAAAATCATCGGGTAAATCTTCCCATTTTGTGCCGGGAGCAATGCCTAAGTCTGCGTCACCTTTTTCTTCATCATATACATAACCGCATACGTTGCAAACATATTTCATTGTGAATTCCTCCTTTCATAAAATAATTATTTCCCAAATTTTTCTCTGTAAACTTAAAGAGGAAAATCTTTGAAATCTTTTACATTAAGCCGCAGGCTTTGAAAATAAGCTCCGATACAAAAACCACACCGCAGGCAACACAGGCAACCGTAATCAGACTTTTTCCTTTGTAAGAAAGCAGAAGTGCTGATGCAAAGCCTAAAATTGCTGAATATGGGGTAGAGGTTGAGTATAGAATTGCCGGAAAGGTCATTGCGGCCAGTGTAGCGTATGGAACATAGTATAAAAATGAACAGATAAACTGATTTTTAATTTTCTTTCTTATAAGCGTTAAGGGCAGCATTCTTATTAAGTATGTAACAACAGCCATTACAATAATATAAATGTAAATATTAGCTTTCATCAGTCTGCTCCTCCTTTCTGGGGAAAAGCAAAGCCGCAGCGGCAGAAACAACAATTGTTATAATTATTATTCTGAAACCCGACGAAATTTCCTTAAGATAAGGAAGATAATAAAAACAGCAGCTAAGCAGCATTGAAAATAATACTACCGATAACACCTTTTTGTCTTTTTTCGATTCGGGAATAATTACAGCAAGGAACATTCCGTAAATTGCAATACCCAATGCGTTGATTACAGCCTGTGGAAGAAAATTTCCGGAAACTACGCCTAAAACAGTACCCAAGGTCCAGCCGGGTATGGCAACGCTCATTAATCCGTAGGAATAAAAGGGCGACAAGGCTTTATCTCGACAAACACTGACTCCAAAAATCTCGTCGGTTACGCCGAAAGCAATAATAAAGCGATGAAAAAAAGGAGCTTTTTCGTCAAGCTTTTGAGATAAAGCACAAGACATAAGCAAATATCGCAGATTTAAAACAAATTGAGTGAAAGCCATTTCCACATAGGACGCACCAGCCGCAACAGTAGCTAAAGCCGCAAACTGTCCGGCTGAGGTTAGATTTGTAAACGACATAACGCCTGCCTGAAAAGCTGTAAGACCTATTGCACTTGCCTGTATTCCAAAGGCAAAGGAAACTGCCAGGTAGCCTAAAAAAATAGGAATACCGTCCTTAATACCCGATTTGTATTCTCCTATCCTGTTCAAAACACAAACCTCTCTATATATAAATTCGATAAAATAAAAATTCCCAAGGCAAACCGCCTTGGGAAAATTTTCGGTATAATCAGTTTGCTCTTGTAACTTTACCTGAACGCAAACAACGGGTGCAAGCATAAACACGCTTTGGCGAACCGTTTACAATAGCCTTAACGCGTTGTACGTTCGGCTTCCATGTTCTGTTTGAACGTCTGTGTGAGTGAGAAACCTTGATACCAAATGCAACGTCCTTTCCGCAGAATTGACATTTTGCCATGGTTTTGCACCTCCTTAAACACTATAAAAGCATAATTTATTAACTAACTC
Source organism: uncultured bacterium (assembly GCA_945949625.1). Classification (GTDB taxonomy): domain Bacteria; phylum Bacillota; class Clostridia; order Oscillospirales; family Acutalibacteraceae; genus Ruminococcoides. Next base: position 3,094 of record CAMFFI010000116.1, read on the forward strand.
TGTTACTATAACAGATTTAAAGACAAAATGCAAGTGTTTTTTAAAAATTTGACAAAAATTCTTTTCTTGTGTTTTTTTTGCTTTTATTATATAATAAATACTGTATATTTATATACTGAATTTCCTACTGATACATTGGGAGGTAATTATGCTTTATACTTTGATTAGAGGACAGCTTACTTTTGAAACGGCTGTTATGCAAATACTTGCAGTTTTGCTTATTATATTTCTTATTTTACCCTTTCACGAATGGGCTCACGCTTTTGCGGCGTCATGCCTTGGTGATAAGGGGATTAAGTACAGAGGCAGACTTTCGCTTAATCCCTTGTCGCATATAGACCCTGCCGGTGCTTTGTGTATGCTTTTATTCGGCTTTGGCTGGGCTAAGCCTGTTCCGGTTGATGCAAGATATTTTAAAAAGCCTAAAATCGGTATGGCTGTAACTGCACTTGCAGGACCACTTGCAAACATTGTTGCGGCATTTGCAGGCTGTCTTATTTTTTACGGTATTGTGGGCTTTTCACCAATTTCTTTTTTATTAGGCGATGTATGGGGATATATTAATATTTTCCTATCTTATTATATTGTCTGCAACATTTCTTTAGCCATATTTAATCTTATTCCCGTACCGCCTCTTGACGGTTCAAAAATTCTCTTTGCTTTCTTGCCGGATAATATTGTTTATAAAATCTGCCGTTATCAGCAGTACTATATTTTAATAATCTTTGCACTTTTATTTGTAGGTGTTTTAAATGTTCCGATTAATTTCCTTCAAAACGGAATACTCGGATTCCTCCAGTGGATTTGTAAGAGCATTTTTGGATTGTTCGGCGCAAATTACGGACTTGTGACAGCATAGGAGGACAGCCTTGGAAAATACCGCACAGCTAAATTACAAGCTCCCTGTGTTTGAAGGACCTCTCGACTTGCTATTAACGCTTATTGCAAAAAACAAAATTGAAATTACCGATATAATCATTACCGATTTATTGGACCAGTATATGGAGCAGATAAAGCAAATGCAGGAGGAAGAGCTTGACATAGCCTCCGAATTTCTTGAAATGGCTTCACGTCTTGTATATATCAAGTCTGTTTCGCTTCTTCCGAAATATGAAGAAGAGGCAACCGAGCTTAAAAAAGAGCTTACAGGACAGCTCCTTGAATATCAGCTTTGCAGAGAAACAGCAGTCAGATTAGGAAATATGGTAAGCTTTGATAATTATTGCAGAGAGCCTTCTCCCGTTGAGTTTGACTTAACATATAATCGTATTCACGAAACCTCGGATATTGCAAAAGCATATGTAAGCGCAGTAGGCAGAGGAAAGAAAAAGCTTCCGCCGCCTGCCAATGCTTTTTCGGGTATCGTATCAAAAAAGGTTATTTCCGTAAGCTCAAAAATTATTTCTGTTATGCGAAGACTATGGCACGGAAAAACCGTAAAATACAGCGAACTTTTTACTGCAAGCAAGGAAAAAAGCGAGCTTGTTGCCACTTTTCTTGCTGTGCTTGAGCTTGTAAAGGGAAAGCGTGTGCGTGTAGAGGGCGACGGAGATAATATGACAGTAAAAATGACGGAGGAAAGACATTGACACCTGAAAAAATCAGAAGTGCGGCAGAGGCAATAATTTTTGCAGGAGGAACTCCCGTAGAGCTTTCAAGAATT
>CAMFFI010000117.1 GCA_945949625.1 uncultured bacterium
GATACTATTGTATCGGACGGTGCGGCAAACGGCTGGAATAATATTGCAGGCGCAAGAAAATATGAAACCCTGATAGAACGCTTCAATGCAAATGAAGAGTTGAATACGGTTTTCTTCCACGACCACTTATTTGCAAATGTTCATCAGCAGCACGGCTTGTTCGGCGCGCTGATAGTTGAGCCTGCCGGTTCGGTTTTCCTCAATCCCAAAAACGGCAGACCTTTAAAAAGCGGAGCAAATGCAGTAATAAAGAGAGCAGACGGAAGCTCATACCGAGAATTTACAATGTTTGTTCATGACTTTGCACTGCTGTTTGATAAGCATAACAAACCTCTAAATCCGCCGGAGCACCCGGGCTCGGTCGATGACCCAGGTGTAATGGGAATAAGCTACCGCTGTGAACCCATGATAGAGCGCTTGAAAAAGAAAAACGATCCGTCCCATATTTTCAGTTCGAGAAAGTACGGCGATCCTGCAACACCTGTGCTTGAAACCTATGCAGGAGACCCTATGGTTATCCGTCTGCTTGACGGCGCACACGAGGAACAGCACGCCTTCAACATCAACGGAATGTCTTGGAGAAAAGAAATTACCGACCCTGTGTCACCCATTGTTCAGGAGCAGACAATCGGCATTTCGGAGGCATTTAATATTAAAATTGACGAGCATTATGACGCAGGCGATTATCTGTATTACTTCGGCGGTATTGATGATTTGTGGCTGGGCTTGTGGGGAATAATCAGAGCCCATAAATGCAGACAAAAGCATCTTATGCCCTTGTGTAATATAAGCAAGCCTGTTCCGAAACCGCACTGTCCCCCAAAGGGCGCAGTCCTTCGCAAATTTGAAATAGCCGCAATTCAGACGAATATCAGGTATAACAGATACGGCGACCATGACCCGGAGGGAATGGTTTTTGTTCCTCTTGAAGATGCAGAGGATGTAAAATGCGGCAGAAAAAATCCTGTTCCGCTGATACTCAGAGCTAACGCAGGGGATTGGATTGAGGTTACCCTTTATAATATGTTTGACAAGCCTGTAAGATATCACGACTATCCGTCAGTTCCCCTTGATATGCCGCACAAGCCATCAGACAGAGTCTCCTTAAGTCCCCAATTCCTTAATTTCTGTCCGAGATGCTCATCGGGCGTAAATGTGGGATATAATAAAGCGGAGCAAACGGCAGGTCCGGGAGAATGTATAAAATATCTGTGGCACGCAGATAAGGAATACGGCGCCTGTCTGCTTAATTCTTTCGGAGATTTGAGAAATCACCGATACCACGGCTTGTTCGGAGCAATTATTATTGAACCGCCTGCATCAAAGTATTATCATAATATTTTAAGCGTAAAGAAAAATTACGAGGAGCAGTCGGTAATAACTGCACCCGGAGTTGAAAGCTTCAGAGTAATAAAAAATCGGTCGTTTTGCAGGGCAGGACGGCTGATTTTTGTTGGTGTAATTAATGCTGATGAATGGAATTGAAATCTTTTTATAAGTTAAAAATAGGTGATAATTTTTGCAGATATATAGAGAAATAAGCATTATCAATATGGAATAAAAAGCCGGCAAAATACATTTAAAATAAAACGATAACGGCAGAGCTTTTACACTCTGCCGTTTTTATTACTGTCAATTAATGACCTTTGTGTTTTAAGCCTCTGCAATAACCTCAACTTCAACGAGAACGTCTTTTGGAAGCTGTTTTACTGCAACGCAGGAACGTGCAGGCTTTTCCGTAAAGTATTTGCCGTAAACTGCGTTAAATGCGGCAAAGTCATTCATATCCTTTAAAAAGCAAACTGTTTTTACTGCTTTTTCAAGAGAGCTTCCGGATGATTCAAGAACATTTTTAAGATTTGTGCAAACCTGTTCTGTCTGCTCTTCGATTGTTGTTGCTTCCACGTTACCGCTTGCAGGGTTAATGGCAATCTGACCTGATGTGAATACAAGTCCGTTTGCTTTAACTGCCTGTGAATAAGGACCGATTGCGTCGGGAGCGTTTTTTGTGTAGATTTTTTCCATAGCTATTTACCTCCAAAATAAATAATAAACAGTATTAAACAAGCTTAAAGCCGGCGTTGGTGAGTGCGTCTGATATTTCCTTAACGTGTTCAAAATTCCTTGTTTCAAGAACAATTCTGAGATAACAGCCTGTTACGTCGGAGCCTTCGCTTGCTCTTTCGTGATGTATTGAAATTACGTTTGCGCCCTGGTCGGCAATAATGTCGGCAACAGCCTTAAGCTGACCGGGCTTATCCTGCAATTCAATGCAGATTGTCTGCTGTCTGCCTGACATAAGCAGACCTCTCTTAATAACTCTGTTAAGAATTGTAACGTCAATATTACCGCCCGATACAACGCAGACAACCTTTTTGCCCTTAAGAGGCAGTTTGTTGAACATTACTGCGGCAAGGGGTGCGGCACCTGCGCCCTCGGCTATCATTTTTTGAGTTTCAATAAGCTTTAAAATAGCGGAAGAAATTTCATCATCGCTGACGGTTACAATATCATCAACATATTTCTGTACCAATTCAAAGGTATGCTCGCCGGGTTCTTTAACCTGAATACCGTCTGCAATGGTAGAAACCCTGTCAAGACAAACGGGCTTGCCCTCTTTGACTGATTGATACATTGAAGGAGCTCCCTCAGCCTGAACGCCGTAAACCTTTATGTTTGGATTAAGGCTTTTAATTGCACAGGCAACGCCGGAGATAAGTCCGCCTCCGCCGATAGCGCAGATAACTGCGTCAACGTCGGGCATTTCGTTCATAATTTCAAGACCGATTGTACCCTGACCTGCAATTACGTTTTCATCGTCAAAGGGATGAATAAAAGTGTAGTTTTTCTCTTCACGAAGTCTTTGAGCCTCGTTATATGCGTCGTCATAAACTCCCGGCACCATACAAACCTCTGCACCGTAGCCTTTGGTTGCCTCAACCTTTGAGATAGGCGCTCCGTCAGGAAGACAGATTAAGGATTTGATGCCGTATTTTGTAGCCGCAAGTGCAACGCCCTGAGCGTGGTTTCCGGCAGAACAGGCGATTACACCCCTTGCCTTTTCTTCTTCTGTAAGCTGAGAGATTTTATATCCCGAGCCTCTTACTTTAAAGGAGCCTGTAACCTGAAGGTTTTCGGGTTTTAAATAAATCTGACAATCTTCTGTAATAGCAGGAGCCTTAACAAGATTTGTCGGTCTGATAACGTCCTTTAAAACATAGGACGCGTGATAGATTTTGTCTAACGTAAGCATAACAATCTTCTTTCTTTCTTTTGGTATGATTATTATTTTAGAGCAGAAACACAATAAAATCAAGATTTTTTGTGATTATATGCAATATTTTTTCGGTAATTGCCGCTATTATAAAAATAAATCAAATTACTGCAACTATAAATGCCTTACTAAAACCGCATTGTAAGGCTGATTCTGTTTTTGTCGGGGTCAACGGATAAAATCCGTACATTTACAATATCTCCGACTTTAAGTACTTCTCCCGGATGCTTAATGTATTTGTCGCAAATCTGAGAAATATGCACAAGACCGTCCTGATGAACGCCTATGTCAACAAAAGCGCCGAAGTCTATAACATTTCTTACAGTGCCTTTAAGCTCCATACCCTCTTTTAAGTCCTTTATGTCAAGAATATCGCTCCTAAGCATTGGAGCAGGCAGTTCGTCACGAGGGTCTCTGCCGGGCTTTGCAAGCTCCTTTACAATATCTTTTAAGGTGGGAACTCCAACTTCAATTTTTTCTGCAATTTCGCTTAAGCTGTTTTTGCCTATTTTTTGCTCAATATCAGAAAAATTTCCGCTTTTAATGTCTTTTTCGGAATAGTCCAGAATACTTAAAAGCTCCTTTGCCGCCTTGTAGCTTTCCGGATGGACAGCGGTGTTGTCAAGGGGATTTTTGCTTTCCGGAACACGCATAAAGCCTGCGCATTGTTCAAATGCTTTAGGGCCTAATTTCGGAACTTTTTTAAGCTGTGTACGGCTTGTAAATTCTCCGTTTTCTTCACGGTATGCAACAATATTTTTACAAACCGTGTCGTTAAGTCCCGAAACCCTTGAAAGTAGGGCAGGGGAGGCAGTGTTTAAATCAACGCCTACCGAGTTTACGCAATCCTCAACTACGCCGTCGAGGGATTCGCCCAGACGCTTTTGGGGCATATCGTGCTGATATTGTCCGACACCAATTGCCTTAGGCTCAATTTTTACAAGCTCTGCAAGAGGGTCCTGTAAACGTCTTGCAATTGAAACAGCGCTTCTCAGCGTAAGGTCAAGCTCCGGCAATTCCTTTGCCGCCAGCTTTGACGCAGAATATACAGAGGCTCCCGCCTCGTTTACTACCATATAGAAAATCTCTCTGCCGCAGGATTTTATGGTTTCTGCTGTGAACATTTCTGTTTCTTTGCTTGCAGTTCCGTTGCCGATAGAAATAATGTCAACATTGTGCTTGTTTATAAGCTCAAGAAGCTTTTCTCTTGACTCCTTGATTTTTCTTTCTGAATGAGTTGGGTAAATTACAGCGGTGTCAAGCACCTTGCCTGTCTGGTCAACAACAGCAACCTTACAGCCTGTGCGGTAACCGGGGTCAAGGCCTAAAACCACCTTGCCCTTAACGGGAGGCTGCATTAAAAGCTGTTTGAGGTTTACTGCAAATACCTTCATTGCACTTTCGTCGGCTTTGTCGGTTAAATCGTTTCTTATTTCTCTTTCAATTGAAG
>CAMFFI010000118.1 GCA_945949625.1 uncultured bacterium
CTCTGCGGTTGCGTAATTTGATTGCTTGGTAAAGCTTATGAGAATTCCGTTTTCACCGTTTATTTTTGCGTATATCTCATCAGAGTTATCAACAATAAATACATCTGCAACGTCTGAAACCTTTATAGGATTAATACCTTCCATTCCAAGGTCAATAAGAACCAGATTTTTAAGCTCATCTTCGTTTTTGACGGTATCTCCCACACGAACCATATATTTCTGATTTTCTTCATCTGTAATGTAGCCCGCAGGCATTGAGAAATTCTGTGCCGACAGAAGCTTTGAGATGTTATCCATAGTTACAGACTTATTAACGTCTGCCTTTGATTTTGCCTTGTCCTTCTGCTCCTGAAGCTCCTCCATTGATTTATCAATTTCGTCCTGAGCAGAATCAAGCTGTGTTACGGTCATATCAATCTTTGTTTTGTTTGAAATTATTTCAGACATAGCCGTGTTCATCTGGAAGTTTGCGGTGCTTTCCTGAGATGAAAGCTGATTAAGCGCAGAGCTTACGGTAGTCTGACCGCTTTCAAGCTTTTTAAGAGCTTCTTCAATAGACGCAATACCCTTATCAATCTGCTCAATTGAGTTTTTCATTTTAGGAACGGTATCGTTAAAAAAGTCATCAACGCTGTAACCGATAGACTGAATTGTGGTTTTTACCTTTTCAATGGAATCAATGACCTTGTCAAGGGCTTCCTTTGCCTCCATAACTCTTGTAGGCAGTTCTGCCTTTGTAAAGCCGAAGTCCTTAAGCTTTTCATTAATTTTTTCAAGCTCAGCCATAATACGGTTGTAGTCTTCTGTACCCGGCTCATATTTTGCCAGCTCTTCAACAAAGCCGAGATATTGCTCATTAAGCTTGCTTAAAAAATCATATTTTTCTGTAAGCTGTTCTTTTTGTTCAATTAATTTATTGTAGGTTTCCCTTAGCTTTTCAAGCTGTTCATAAATGCTTTGAAGCTGCTGTTTTTGGGAAAGCAACGTTTCTTCTTTATTTAAAAGCTCCAGCTTTGTCTGCAAAAGCTCCAGCTGCTTTGAGTTTAATTCACCTGAAGCGTTATTTAGCTGTTCCGACACCTGCTTTTGCTTTTCATTTAAGGCGTTTTTGGCGTTATCAAGCTGTTTTGCGCCGCTTTCGGCTTTTTCTATATTATCTGATATAGTTTTCTTTGCCTGGTTAATCTTATCCTCTGCCTCGCCGAATTTATCGTTGAGGATTTTATCGATTTTTTCGTTAAGACTGTCAAGCTTTTTCTGACTGATAACAACATTTTCGCTTTCTTCAAGAACACCCATTGTTGTAATGGATGCTACACCGTTTATTCCCTCCAGCTTGTTCTGAAGAGTGTTTTCCATATATTCCGACAGCTCGGCTCTGTTTTTGCCCTCATAGTTTACCGCTGCAACAGCAACAGGCATAATGTTGGGATTTATTTTAAGCAGGGTAGGGGTTCCTACTCCTTCGGGCCATGAGCCTTTCAGCGCATCTATTTTTCCTCTTATGTCAACAGTTGCGGTATCCATATTTGTGCCGTCTTCAAACTCAAGCATAAGCATTGAGTAGTTTTCGGCAGAAGTTGAGGTTACGTTGCTGATGTTTTCCAGAGTTGACATTGAGGCTTCCAATGGCTTTGTAACCGTTTTTTCTACTGATTCCGGACTTTGACCGGGGTATGTAGTCATCATTATAGCATAGGGCATTTCAAGATTCGGCATTAAATCAGGCGTCATATTCATATATGAAACTATGCCTAAAACTATAATAAGCACTACAGCCACAAATACGGTCATCGGTTTTTTTACGCTAAATTTTGATAACATATATTACCTTCCTTACCTTAATCAATATTTGAGGCAAGACCGTTCTTTAACAGGTCAAGCTTTGTCATAAAGATTTCTCTTTCTTTTGCTTCATCGTTCTGCTTTACAAAAATATTAAATATGCTGTTTTTTAATACTAAAATAAGTATATTAAAAATATACGACACTTCTTCCTGTGTTTTACAGTTAAGATATTTTGGATTTATATAAGTGTTGATAAAGTCGCCTAATTTTTTGTCAAGCTCAATTGAAGGAAATCTGTAATGCAGAAAATCAAAAATAATATCGCTGTTTGCCTCTAAATTAAACAGAATATTTTTAAAAAAGTGGCAATCGTCTTTTTCTTTTATTAAAAAAATAATTTCGTCAAAAATCTCTTTGTAGGTTATAAAAATATTACCGTCGTTTTTGATTAAAGAGTCTTTTACAAAGGCGGTAATTTGTTCTGCCATTTCACCTGTCAGTAATTCAACAAGGTCAACCTTGTCGTCAAAATACTGATAAAAGCTTCCTCTTGAAATATTTGCGGATTTAACTATTTTGTTTATAGAAACCTTTTCCTTAGGGTGCTTGCTGAACTCATCCTTTACTGCATTAATGATTCTTTCTCTTTTTTCCTTTGGAAGATTGTAAAAGGTTTTCTTTATCATAGATTTTACCTCCCGGTATTAATGCTGTGTGACAACTTGTCATAAATTTATCATAATCTTTTGATAAAGTCAACAGCACAGGATGTGTTTTTTGTGTGAAAATCTTTTTTAGCTTTTAATAATGTCGGCTGTTTGGGCTTTTGTAAAATCAATCAGGTCTTTTGGAGAAAGCTCTATCTGATAGCCTATTTTTCCTGCGCTGACAATAATACTATCCAAGCCTTCCGCACTTTGATGAAAGGTTGTTTTGTATTCTTTTTTCATTCCGACAGGAGAGCATCCGCCCCGTATATATCCCGTAACTTTCATTATGTCTTTGACGTGAATCATCTCAACTGATTTTTCACCAACGCTTTTAGCGGCTTTTTTCAAATCAAGCTCTTCTTCAACAGGCAACGCAAATACAAAATAATCGCCGCTGTGTCCTTTTGTAACAAGTGTTTTAAAAACCTTTTCGGGATTCTGGTTCATAAGCTTGGCAACGGTTGTTCCGTCAACCGGTTCCTTTCCGTGAGGATATTCATAAGCGTTATATTTTATTTTATTCTTATCAAGTATTCTCATAACATTGGTTTTAAATTCTGACATACTGTGCCTCCATACAAATAATATAAATAATAATTTTATAATAAGAATGTGATAATTTAAAGAAAATAAAGGCTTCTAAATGAGTTTTTACAATTTTTTTGCAAAAATTTAATTTATATTTTTATAAATTATAACATAATTTACGGCTATATTTCAGTGTTTTTTACAAACTTAATCAATTAATTATAAATGTTTAGAAAGTTAGAGATTTTTTTGAAAATATATTGTATAATATAAAAACTCTTAGAATTATCTTAAGATAAACGGAGGGAATATTATGATAAATTTTTTAATAAAGAAATTTATTAAAGATTATAAAAACACTCAGGATACAAAGGTGCGTAACGCATACGGCAAGTTTGCCGGAATTGTAGGTATTATCTGCAACGCAGTATTGTTCAGCTTGAAAATTACGGCAGGTACGCTTTTCGGCTCTGTTTCGATTACAGCTGACGCTGTAAACAACCTGTCCGACGCGTCCTCCAGCGTAATAAGCCTTGCTGGTTTTAAGCTTTCGGAAAAGCCTGCCGATGAGGATCACCCTTACGGTCACGGCAGATATGAGTATCTTTCCGGCTTGATTGTTGCTGTGCTGATTATGGTAATCGGTGTAGAACTTTTTAAAAGCAGTCTGGAAAAGGTGATTAATCCATCGCCTGTGGATTTCAGCTGGATTTCTGTTTGTATTCTTACATTTTCAATACTGCTTAAGCTTTGGATGGCTTTTTTCAATTATGGATTAGGCAAAAAAATTAAATCAGCCACACTTACCGCAACAGGAGCAGACAGCCGCAACGATGTTATTACCACTGCCGCAGTTTTAGCGGCGGCTCTGATTTCGTATTTCTCCGGCTTTGAGCTGGACGGCTGGATGGGTATTTTCGTATCCCTGTTTATTCTTTACAGCGGTATCGGCATTGTCAAGGATACGCTTGACCCGTTGCTTGGAAAAGCTCCCGACAAGGAATTTGTAGAGAACATAAAAAATAAAATCTTATCTTATCCCGGTGTTTTGGGAACCCACGATTTGCTTGTTCACGATTACGGTCCGGGCAGACAGTTTGCAAGTGTTCACGTTGAAATGGCGGCTGAAGAGGATGTTATAAAAAGTCACGATGTGCTTGATAATATTGAAAGGGACTTTTTAAATGAGGGACTGCATATGATAGTGCATTTTGACCCTATTGTAACCTCTGATTCAACGGTTTCAAATTTGCGTAAATGGCTGGCTGAGCAGGTAGCAGGCATTGACGAAAATCTCACTATTCACGATTTGAGAGTTGTTCCGGGAGTTACCCATACAAATGTAATTTTTGACTGCGTTGTACCCTTTGATTTTAATATGACAGAGGGACAGCTTAAGAATAAAATCAGCGAAATTGTAAATTCAAAGTATCCTTCATACAACTGTATAATAACCATTGATAAAAGCTTTGCGGCAATGCCTCACTAACAGCCGGTGGGCTGAATAATCCGGGGAGACAGCATCATATTGATCAACTGTTTGCTCCCGACTGTTTCAATTGATATATCGTTAAAGTTACGCAAATAGCCGGTGGGCTGAATAATTCGAGCAGACAGTGTGTTATATATAAAAACCGTTTGCTCCCGACTGTTTCAATTGATATATCGTTAAAGTTACGCAAATAGCCGGT
>CAMFFI010000119.1 GCA_945949625.1 uncultured bacterium
AGTTGGCGGGTTTTATGCCGATAAGGTTCTCAGCAGGCTTGGAGCCGATATTACCGGAAGCCGTTTCCTTGAGCCTGACGGAATGTTCCCAAATCATATTCCGAATCCCGAGGATGAAACTGCAATGCAGTCCATATGCAGTGCTGTAATTGAAAATAAAGCGGATTTAGGCGTTATTTTTGATACAGATGTTGACAGAGGCGGCGCTGTTGACAGTCAGGGTAATGAAATTAACAGAAACCGTCTTGTTGCACTTGCTGCTGCGATTGCTCTTGAGGGTAATGAGGGAGGAACAATTGTAACCGACTCCATAACCTCCAGCGGATTAAAGGACTTTATCGAAAATACCTTAGGCGGAAAGCATTACCGTTACAAGAGAGGATATAAAAACGTAATTGACAAGGGACTTGAATTAAACGCACAGAATATTAACTGTCCTCTTGCAATTGAAACCTCCGGTCACGCTGCAATGAGAGAGAATTATTTTCTTGATGACGGCGCTTATTTATGCACAAAGATAATTATTAAAATGGCTCAGATGAAAAAGCAGGGAAAAGCTCTTGAAAGTATTTTAAAGGATTTAAAAGAGCCTGCCGAAAGCAAAGAGTACCGCTTTAATATAACCGAAAAGGATTTCAGAGCCTGCGGTCAGAAAATAATCAGCGACCTTGAAGAATACGCAAAAACGCAGCCCGGCTGGATACTTGCCGACGACAGCAGAGAGGGTGTGCGTGTTTCCTTTGGCAAGGAGGACGGCGATGGTTGGTTCTTGCTTAGATTATCCGTTCACGACCCAAATATGCCCCTTAATATTGAAAGCGACACAGTTGGAGGAACAGAAATAATTTATAATAAATTTAAAGAATTTCTAAAAACTACAAAAGGTCTTGAATATTAATAGGTTTGCATAAAAAGTCTGAAAACCCCCATTAAACCGCAATTGCAACCGGGAGTTGCGGAATTGAAAACTGAAATGTATGGCGTGTGTCAAAAATTTTCGGTAAAATAAATTCAGAAATTTCAAGGAGGAAAATCTATGAATATAGAAATTGCAAACAGACTTTTTCAGTACAGAAAGAAACATAATTTATCCCAAGAGGAATTGGCAAGCAAAATCGGCGTAAGCCGTCAGGCTGTGTCAAAATGGGAGAGAGCCGAAGCTTCTCCCGATACAGATAATCTTATTTTGCTTGCAAAGCTGTACGGCGTTACCCTTGACGAACTTTTGCAGGGCAAGGAAGAGCCTCAGGTACAACCGGAGAAGGATAATGAAAATCACGCTGACGCAAGTGAAAATGACAGAAATGATACGGATGAAAATGAAAAATCCGAAGAAACCGATAATCAAAACTACAAAAAATGCGACAGCGTAAGCTTTAAGAACGGAATACATATTCATTCAAAAGACGGCGATGATGTGGATATCAGTCTTAAGGACGGAGTCAATGTTAATGATAAAAACGGTACAAAGGTTAAGGTTGGCTTAGACGGAATACACGTTGAAGAAAACGGTGAAAAGAAAGTTTACACCGACGAAAACGGTCAGGTTTTTTACAGCGATGAGGTTTCAAAAAAATCTCACAAAAAGAAAAACCCGTGGATGATATTTCCTTATCCCGTAGTTGCCCTTATAATGTTTTTTGTATGGGGAACATTGAATGTCTGGGGAGGATATGCAGTAAGCTGGATAGTATTTTTGACAATACCTCTTTATTATACAACCGTTGAAGCTATAATTAAGAAAAATCCGAAAATCTTTTGTTATCCCGTACTTGTGGTTGTAGTTTATCTGTTTCTGGGACTTTATTTCGGACTTTGGCATCCTTTGTGGATTTTGTTCATTACCATACCAATATACTACTGCATCTGCGATTTATTTAAAAAGGATAAAAGTGAAAAGTAATGACAGAATCTAACTAATACTAAAATAAATGTTTGTATAATCAATAAAAACCGACGCTGCGCTTTAAATCTGCAATGTCGGTTTTTGTATTATATTCAAAACTGTTTAAAAACAAGACGGTTATTTAGATTTCTTTGCTTTCAACATTAATATATTCAGCAGGTGACGGCTGTTTTTTGCTGTTAAATGTCACTCCAAGATAAAGGGCATCTATAACATCGGCTACAAAAATAAACTGCAAAATTATATGTAAAATGAATTGCCACGTTGGAATTCTTTTCTGTTTATGCAGTGTTCTTAAAAAAGCAATTGTGTAAAATGAGGGACAAATCATTACAACGTAGGTTACGGCAAAAATCATAATGCCTATAAATGCCGAAAATGCAGGTCCTAAAAGCCCCATAATAAACGATAAAACAATTCCGCTTCCCAGTATCAGAATAAAGTTAAAAATAAAGTTAATTACAAATGCGGGAATTAAAGCAAGCTTAACCGTCAGCATTATGCATTTATAATCAACGGAGTTATCCGGACTGTATAAGAAAAATGAGGTTAAAATGATTGCCGCACCGATAATGAAAGTTATAAGTAACGATATGCCAATGCAAACGCTTTCGGCAGCGTTAATATATACAAAAAGCGTTCCGTAGCAAGAAAGTATGTAAAGTACAGCTAAAGTCCAGTTGAAAATTTTAGAAATTTTATTTTTCATATTTACCACCGAAGTTGTTTAGTAATTATAAAATTGCCGCACTTAAAATGACAAGTGCGGCAGTTCTTAGTTTAATTAGAATTTAATTTTGTCGTTGATATAGTCAACAAGCTTGTCTATGGAAATTCTCTCCTGCTCCATTGTGTCGCGGTCACGAACTGTTACGCAGTTATCTTCAAGAGAATCAAAATCATATGTAATGCAAACAGGAGTTCCGATTTCATCCTGACGGCGATAACGCTTGCCGATTGAGCCGGCATCATCATACTCAACCATAAAGTGCTTGCTTAAATCCTCAAATAACTTTTCTGCATTTTCAGAAAGCTTTTTGGATAAAGGAAGTACAGCGGCTTTATACGGTGCAAGGTAAGGATGAAGGTGAAGAACAACTCTGCTGTCCTTTTCATTTATTGTTTCTTCATCGTAAGCCTCAACCATAAGGGCAAGGAATAAACGTTCAACGCCCAGAGAAGGCTCAATAACGTAAGGAACATATTTTTCGTTAGTCTGCGGGTCAAAATATTCAAGTGATTTTCCGCTTGTGTTAATATGCTGTGTAAGGTCATAGTCTGTTCTGTCGGCAACTCCCCACAGCTCTCCCCAGCCAAAGGGGAACAGATACTCAAAGTCGGTTGTTGCTTTTGAATAGAAGCAAAGCTCTTCCTTGTCATGGTCACGCAGACGAAGGTTTTCGGGTTTGATGTTAAGTGAATAAAGCCAGTCGCGGCAGAAGCCTCTCCAGTATTCAAACCACTCAAGGTCTGTGCCGGGCTTACAGAAGAATTCAAGCTCCATTTGCTCAAATTCACGGACACGGAAAATAAAGTTTCCCGGAGTAATTTCGTTACGGAAGGATTTACCGATTTGAGCAACGCCGAAAGGAACTTTTTTTCTGCTTGTTCTTTGAATATTTGCAAAGTTTACAAATATTCCCTGGGCAGTTTCAGGACGGAGATAAATCTCGTTTTTACTGTCCTCAGTTACGCCCTGGAATGTTTTAAACATTAAGTTAAACTGACGAATGTCAGTAAAGTTATGTTTTCCGCAGTTAGGACAGGGGATTTGTTTTTCGTTAATATAGTCGGTCATCTGGGTGTTTGTCCAGCCTGCAACATTTGTGCCGTCAAAGTCTTCAATTAAGTTGTCGGCACGGTGACGTGTTTTACATTCCTTACAGTCCATAAGAGGGTCTGAAAAGCCGCCCAAATGTCCTGATGCAACCCATGTTTGAGGATTCATCAGAATTGCCGAATCAAGACCTACGTTGTATTTATTTTCCTGAACGAATTTTTTGAGCCAGGCTTGCTTTATATTGTTTTTCAGAGCAACGCCCAAAGGACCGTAGTCCCAGGTATTTGCAAGTCCGCCGTAAATTTCGGAACCGGGATATACAAAGCCTCTGCCCTTACACAATGCAACAATTGCGTCCATGGTTTTTTTATTGTTGTCCATTTTTGTCCCTCTTTTTCATTAATATAATAAAAATACATTAAATATAGTACTAAAATCATAAGATATTGTCAAGAAAAATAAAACAATTTAAAATTTTTAATGTTTTTCTATTATACATTAATGTTTTTCCAATAGTGTATAATATATGACCGATTTTCAGATTGTAGATTTTATCCAAAAATTATTATTATATTTTATTCATTAATACCATTGTTAAAAAAACAAGATTGTTTTATAATTAAATTACTCAAATTATTTCATTGAGAACATATTTTTTTAGGAGGAACATACCATGAAAAAGAGAGTTATCAGCTTGATACTTACATTTGCCTTGGTGCTTTCAATGGCAGCAGTAGGCATTGTTTCTGTAAGTGCAGCTGACGAAAGTTCAGCAGAAAGTTCTGCTGACACAAAGGTCTATTTCAAAGTGCCGGACTTTTGGACAACCGAATACAACATAAAAGTCAACGACATAAAAACAACCGTTTGGTTTAAGGTTTTCGGCATTAATCCGCCGGAAGGTTTTGCTGAAACTTCTTGGCAGTCAAAATCTGTTAAATGTAAATATGATGCCGAGAAAGAACTTTACTATTTTGATACTGCGGTATTAAAAGACTCT
>CAMFFI010000120.1 GCA_945949625.1 uncultured bacterium
ATTTCCTCTACGAATCTTGATGGCAGAAGCATTTTATTATTGCGCCTCTTTACAATAATAAGATTTAGCATTTCAGATGATGTTTTATACACTTCTCCTGTGGTAGAATCAACTGTACCCACAGGTTCAGTTCCGGGCGGTGGCGGAGTTCCGGTAGAACCTACAGGACCAAGACAGTAAGTAGCAAATATACTTAGAATTGGCGGAGGCTTTTGCCTCCGCCTTTTTATATAAATTCACACAATAAGAATTAAGCAATTTGCTAATTGCAAAATTGCTGTTTTTACTGTATAATACCATTGAGGTGATTCTGATGAAAAAAATAAAAAGAATTTCTGCTTTTATTATTTCTGTTTTGCTTATTGTTACTTTAATATCTTCCGTTTCTGTTTCTGCTGATACTTTCATAGAAACTGATGAATTCAAATTCAGACTTGAGCCGGATAATACTTTGTATATTGCGGATTACTATATTAACAATTCAACCATGGTTATTCCTGATACTGACGGTTCACGTCCTGTTGTGGGAATCACTCCTCATGCTTTTATGAATGATGATTTTATTGAGCATATAGTTTTCGGCAAAAATTTCAAAACACTGGCTGCGTTGGCTTTTTCAGGCTCAACTGCTTTAAAGGATGTTGTTTTGCCCGAAACTATGACTAAATTAGTATGGGGAGCTTTTCAGAACTGTACTGCTCTTACTGATGTTACAGTCTTAGAAAGCCAGGTTACAGCCATTCCTGAACTGTGCTTTGACGGTTGTACTGCTTTGAAAAATGTTACCTTAAATAACAATATTACAACAATTGAAAAAAAGGCATTTTCAAATTGTACTTCCCTTGAAAAATTAGTTATTCCTGCAAGCGTTACTTCTATTGACTCAACCGCTTTTCTTAATTCAACAAATTTAACTTTATATTGCTATGCAGATTCTTACGCCTTGCAATATGCAATTGACAACAACATTGATTATGTAGTTCTTGAAAATGTTGATAAAACTGCACTTTATAGCAGTATTTTATCAGCAGAGGAAATCTTGAATAACATTGATTACTATTTGCCTTCTTCTGTTGACGATTTGCAAAATCTATACAATGACGCTTTATCCGTTTATAATGATATCAACGCCACTCAAGAGCAGGTAAATAATGCCGATGATGCCTTGCAAACTGCTTTAAGTCTTGCTAAGCAATACGAAATTGGCGATGTGGATTTAGACGGTGAATTTAACATTTACGATGCAACTATGATTCAGCTATATTGCGCAGAATTAGAATCATTAAGCGATATTCAACTGAAATTGGCTGATTATAACGGCGACGGTGAAGTTAATATCATTGACGCTACGTCAATTCAGTTAGTTTTGGCTGAGCTTGCATAAAAATTTTGAAATTAGAGGCAAGGGTTCTTTGAGGAACTCTTGCCTTTTTGCTTTATAGTAAAATATTGATAAACGGTCAGGTAAACAGGTTTTGTAATATCAATCTGTCTGCTCGAATTGCGTGTCTTGATACTCGACTTTTTTGTTGATTTATCTTAGATTTTGGATTATAATATTTAATAAGCTAATTTAACAAACGGAGCATTATAATATGAAAATAAAAGACGATTTTGTTATGAGAAAAATGGCAGACACAACTGTGGTTGTGCCGGTAGGTTCAAATGCAATTGACTTTAACGGTATGATTAATTTGAATGAAACGGGAGCTTTTTTGTTTGAAATTCTTCAGCAGGGAGCTACAAATGATGAGCTTGTTTCTAAGCTCCTTGATGAATACGACGTTTCACGTGAGCAAGCCTGTAAAGACGTCGATATATTTGTTAAAAAATTAAAGGATGCCGATATTATTGAATAAAGAGATTAACATTGATGATGCCGCAGATTTAATTATTGAAAAGCTGAACGCAGGGGGAGAGGTTTCCTTTTCGCCTAAAGGCACAAGTATGAAACCGTTGCTTTCGGGTAATGAAAAGGTTACTGTTAAAAAGCAACAGGGAAAACTGAAAAAATACGATTTGCCCTTTTACAAAAGACAGGGAACATCACAGTATATAATTCACAGAGTAGTCGGCTTTGATAAATCAGGCGGTTATGTAATATGCGGTGATAATATGCTTTTATGTGAATACGGAATTACCGACAGCGACGTTTTGGGCGTTGTTACAGGATTTTGCAGGAACGGTAAGTACCATTCTGTTAATGACATTTCATATAAACTATATTGCAGATACATTTGTGCAATTCGTCCGATTCGCAGGCTGTATCACAGAATTAAAAGGAAATTTTCAAAATAACAGGGGTGAGCTTTTGAAAAAAACTGATAAAAATACTTTACTCTGGATTGCAAAACGCTCACGTTCTCAAATTTTCAGCATTATATTTCTGATAGTTTTTTATGCGTCGATAGCTGTAATCGGAGTTGTACTTTCTATTGTATCTAAGGAATTAATAGACAGTGCAGTGGGCGGAAAATACAATTTAATAATAAGTTTTTCAATTATCCTTGTAATATTGGTTATGGCAAATATTCTCATCAATATTGTTTGCAGTGTATTGATTTTTAATGTAAATGCTAAGCTTGAAATTTCAATTAAGACAGAGCTGTTTCATAATATTCTGAAAAAGAATTACAGTAATATTAAGGAATACCATTCCGGTGAGCTGATGAACAGGCTGACAAGCGATGTTTCGGTTGTAACAGGCACTATCACAACAATACTTCCGCAAATTGCTTTTTTGGCTGTAAAGCTAATAGGAGTTTTCATTGTACTATTTTCTATTGATTACCTGTTTGCACTGGTGTTTTTTGTAGGCGGATTTTTGCTTTTTATGTTCTCTCAGCTTTTTAAGAAGAAAATGAAGTCACTTCATAAAAAATCCCAGGAAACCGACGGAAGAGTAAGGTCGTTTTTGCAGGAAGCAATAGAGAGTCTGCTTGTTGTTAAGGTTTTTAAGGCTGAAAAAAAGGTAACTAAAAACGCAGAGGATTTACAGCTTGACAATTTCAATGTGAAAAGGAAACGCAATTATATTTCAATTTTTGCAAACACAGGCTTTTCGTTTATCTTCACCTTAGCGTATTTTTACGGTATGATTTGGGGCGCCTTTAATATTTACAGCGGTTTAATTACCTACGGTACATTAACTGCGGTGCTTTCATTGATTTCCCAGATTCAAGGACCTCTTTCAAGCTTAACAGGTGTAATTCCCCAGTATTTTTCCGCGCTTGCGTCTGCCGAAAGAATTATGGAGGTTGAAAACCTTGAAAATGAAGCTTTGATTAATACCGAAAAGTACAACATTAAGGAATTGTATGATAATTTGGAGTCTGTTGAATTTGAAAATATATCATTTTCATACGATAAGGAAAAAATTTTTGATAATACAGGTTTAAGCATCAAAAAGGGCGATTATGCAGTTATTACCGGAAGGTCGGGTATAGGAAAAAGCACATTAACAAGATTGCTGTTAAGTGTGTTCCCTTTAGACAGCGGTGAAATTTACTTAAAAATGAAGGACGGCTCTAAAATTTACGTTGATAAAAGCTTACGCAATCTTTTTGCATATGTACCCCAAGGTAACTTCCTTTTGTCGGGAACAATAAGGGATAATATTTCTTTTATGCGGCCTGACGCAACCGATGAAGAAATTATGGAGGCTGCAAGAATCAGCTGTGCAGATGAATTTATTAACAGCTTGCCCAATGGGCTTGATACTGAAATAGGCGAAAAGGGAAGCGGCCTGTCAGAAGGTCAGGTACAGCGTATTGCAATTGCAAGAGCAGTTATTTGCAACGCACCCATACTTTTGCTTGATGAGGCAACATCTGCCCTTGACAGCAAAACAGAGGAAAGGCTGCTTGAAAATCTTCGCTTACAAAGAAATCATATTACCTGTATTCTTGTTTCTCATAAGCCTGCGGCAAATTCCGTCTGCAACAAAGAGATTATCATTCGTGACAGAAAAATAACAGTATCGGAGATTAATAATGGTCAAACACATTAACAGTGAAAACAAAAAAGAATATGTGTATTTGCTTAAGCTGTTGTATGCCTCTTTGTTTGATAAGGATATTCCTCTGCCGCCGGATAATCTTGATTGGAAGTTTTTATACAGACTTGTAAACTATAACACCTGTCAGACTTTATTTTTTAACGGAATAAATAGACTTCCAAAGGAATATTTGCCGCCGGAAGAGATTTATTCTGATTTAAAACAAAAGAACAGCATATGTATTGTGCACGATACAAATCAGATGTTGGAGCTTAACAGCCTTTTTGAAGATTTTGAAAAAAATCAGATTTACTTTATTCCTCTTAAAGGTTACGTCATAAAGGATGATTATCCCCGTTCTTATTTTCGCTTAATGAGCGATTCGGATATTTTATTTAAGGAAGAGCAGATTGACATAGTAAAGCAGGTGTTTGCAAAGCACGGCTTTAAATTTACATTTTTTGATGATGATAACCAATATCATTTTGAAAAGCCGCCCTATGTCTATATTGAAATGCACACTTCTCTTGTAAATCATAAGGACGAGATGTACGATTATTATTGTGAAAACTGGAGCAAAGCTCATTCAAAGCAGGGATATAGGTATTTTTATGAA
>CAMFFI010000121.1 GCA_945949625.1 uncultured bacterium
GATAGGATTCAAATCCCATTAAGGAACGCTCGTTGTTTACAACAACATCCTTATCAATTATTACATAATTGAGATTTACATTGTCGCCTATCTTTGTATCCTGCATAATAATGCAGTTTTTAACAACAGAGCCTTCGCCTATTTGTACTCCCTTTGAAAGAACACTGTTTTCAACTGTTCCGTTAATAACGCATCCCTGAGATACAAGGGAATGTTTTACAAAACAATTCAAGCCGTATCTGCAAGGTGTATCATCACGAACCTTTGTATAAATAGGACGTTCGCTGTTAAACAGTTCTTCTCTAACCTCCGGCTTCATTAAATCCATATTAAAGTTAAAGTATTCCTTCATTGAAGAAATAACCGAACAGTAGCCCGTATTTTTAAAGGCGTATGCGTGGTAGTGCTCCACTGCTTTCTGAATAACCTTTTTAATATTGGTTTCATTAACACTAAGCGCCTGCTTAACTATTGAAAGCAAAAGCTCCTTTGAAATTAAGGTAGTTCCTAAAGAGATGTTCAAAACACCGTTTGCCTCGGGTGTAATGCCTATTTTCTTAATTCTTCCGTCTTCATCGGCAGTAACTACCATAGGTCTTTCCATACCCTCCGGTGCAGGCATTTCTTCATAAATCATAGTTACATCGGCATTTTTTTCACTGTGAAAATCAAACACCTGGCTGAAATCAATATTTGTCACATAATTACTGCCGGTAAGTAATACATACTGTTCACGGCAGTTTTCAAGATAACCCCTTATATTGTAAATCATCTCGAGCATATTTGAATAATCTTTGCCGTTATAAGGAGGTAAAACCGTAAGGCCGCTTCTTCTCTTTGACAAATCCCAAGCTTTTCCCGAACCTACATGGTCCATAAGCGAAAGGAAATTTTTATTGGTAATAATACCAACATTGTTTATACCTGCATTTGAAAAGTTTGAAAGAATAAAATCAATAATTCTGTACTTACCGCCTACGGGTACGCTCGCCGTTGTTCTGTTTGTAGTAAGCTCGGGCAAGGTGTCTTCATTTGTATTTGAAAAAACAATACCTACAACATCGTTATTTCTCATTTTCGCTTACCCCCAAATTCTTATCAATCATAGCCTTAGGCGGAACAACCGTATTCTCGCCTATTTTCAAATTATCTCCTATAACGGTGATTCCCCAGTCATTGCGGTCTTTCACATTTTCAGGCTTTTCGCCTATAACAGCATTCTTGCCTATAACAGTGTTTTCGGCAACTATTGAATACTGAACGACAGCACCTTCTTCAATAACTGCGCCGGGCATAATAATTGACGAATTAACTGTTGCTCCCTTTCCTATTGTAACGCCGGCAAATAAAATAGAAAACTCAACATTTCCGTAAACATTACAGCCGTCGGCTACAATTGAATTCTGAATTGCAGCACCGGAATCTATATAATGAGGCGGCATCATTGGATTTCTTGAAAAAACATCGGTCAAATCCAAGGTTACGTTAGGGTCAAGCAAGTCCATATTTGCCTCCCACAAGCTGTCGATTGTTCCAACGTCTTTCCAATATCCTTCAAAAGGATAAGCAAACATTTTTTCGCCTGCATTAAGCATTGCCGGAAGCACGTCCTTGCCGAAGTCGTTTGAAGAGTCGGGGTTTGCCGCATCTTCAATAAGGTACTTCTTAAGCTCTTTCCAGCTGAATATGTAAATACCCATAGAAGCATTGGTGCTCTTTGGATGCTCGGGCTTTTCATCAAATTCATAAATTGAACCATCGGGATTAGTATTTAAAATACCGAATCTTGAAGCCTCTGAAAGAGGAACGTCAATAACCGCAATAGTGCAGGCGGCATTTTTTTCCTTATGATATTTCAGCATTTTGTTATAATCCATTTTATAAATATGGTCACCCGACAATATTACTACATATTCCGGATTATATCTGTCAATATATCCGATATTCTGATATATTGCATTTGCTGTTCCTGAATACCAGTCGGCGCCTTCAACAGCCTGATAAGGGCTTAAACAGTTAACGCCGGAGTGCATTCCGTCCAAATCCCATGGCTGACCGTTTCCTATGTATTCATTTAAAGCAAGAGGCTGATACTGAGTAAGGACTCCCACTGCCTCAATTCCTGAATTTACACAGTTAGACAATGGAAAATCTATGATTCTGTATTTGCCGCCGAAGGGTACAGCAGGCTTGGCAAGCTTTTTTGTAAGCACGCCCAATCTTGAACCCTGTCCGCCTGCCAAAAGCATGGCAACTACTTCTTGTTTTGGAAACATGGTTTTTTTACCTCCAAGTTATTAACTTTTATTTTTATCGGCACTATTGACCTTTGCCGATTTATTCACTGTTTTTCCTACAGCCTTTGGCTTTTCTTTGTCAGCAGGCTTAGCGGCTGCTTTTTTTGAAGCTTTTGCTGAGGTTTCAGGAGTCTTCTTTTTATGAGATTCCTTTTTTGTTGTTTTACTATTTGATTTACTGCTTGTTTCATCAGCCTTCGCTTTTTCTGATTTTACCGCAGGCTTCTCCGATTTTGTTGTTTTAGCCGTTTTTGCCTTTGCTTTGCCTGAAGTGGCTTTTGACGATGATTTTGCAGTATTCTTCTTTGTTTTTGCCAGTTTTTCGCTTAATGTTCTTGTTCTTCTCTGCTTAGGAATAACCTTTTTGCACTGAAAATACATAACGCTTAAGGGAGGAAGTGTAAGCAGCAACGCTTGCTTGCAGCCGTGTATCGCCATATCCTCGGTCATTATTTCTTTTCCGTTTGTTACTCCGCTGCCGCCGTACTTTCTGCTGTCGCTGTTGAAAACCTCTTCATAAACGCCCCGTTTTTCTGCGCCTATGTAGTAGTCTTTTCTTAGCACAGGCTGAAAATTGCAAACAATTATTAAATCATTTCCCGATTTGTCAATTCTTCTGAAAGCAATAACGCTTTGAGTGTAATCATCGTGGTGAATCCAGTCAAAGCCTTCCCATGCAGAGTCAATTTCATAAAGCTGAGTATGCTCAAGGTAAAACTTGTTTATGTCTGCAAAAAACTTATGCAGCTGCATATTCTTCTTTTCCTCCAAAGCTCCCCAGCTAAGCTCGGAGCCGGAGTTCCACTCTTCCCTCTGACCTATCTCGGAGCCCATAAACATCAGCTTTTTTCCGGGATGAGCCATCATATATGAAATAAATGTTCTTACTCCGGCATATTTATTCTTTTCATCGCCGGGCATTTTTTCAAGAAGCGATTTTTTGCCGTAAACAACCTCATCATGCGAAATAGGCAGAATGAAATCCTCGGAAAATGCATAGAAAAAGCTGAACGTAAGATTATCGTGGTTAAAAGGTCTCCACAGCGGATCAAGGGACATATAGTGGAGCATATCGTTCATCCAGCCCATATTCCATTTATAGTCAAATCCCAGTCCGCCGTCCTTAATAGGCTTTGAAACCATAGGCCATGATGTGCTTTCCTCGGCAATCATCATAACAGACGGGTGATACATATGAACTGCGGTGTTCAGCCTTTTAATAAACTCAACAGCCTCAAGGTTTTCTTTTCCGCCGAATTTGTTTTTTACCCATTCGCCGTCACGTCGGTTGTAGTCAAGATAAAGCATAGACGCAACAGCGTCCATTCTTATACCGTCTATATGATATTTATCAATCCAGAACATTGCACTGGAAACAAGAAAGCTTATTACCTCATATCTTGCATAGTTAAATACATAAGTTCCCCATTCCTTATGCTCGCCTTTTCTCGGGTCGGCATATTCATAACAGCAGGTGCCGTCAAATCTTGCCAGTCCGAAGTCGTCCTTTGGAAAATGGGACGGAACCCAGTCTAAAATCACGCCTATACCGTTATTATGGCACTTATCAACAAAAGACATAAAGTCAAAGGGTTCACCAAAGCGTGACGTAGGAGCATAGTAGCCTGTTACCTGATAACCCCATGAACCGTCATATGGATATTCCGTAATGGGCATAAGCTCCACATGAGTGTAGCCCATCTCCTTTATGTAGGGAATCAGCTCGTCGGCAAGCTTATTGTAGTCAAAAAAGTTACCGTCGTCATATTTTCTCCAGGAGCCGGGGTGAATTTCATAAATATTAAGAGGACGTTCTGTATGATTATGAGCATTTCTTTCTTCAAACCACTGATTATCAGACCAATTAAAGCCTTCAATGTTATAAAGCCTTGAAGCGTTGTCGGGACGTGTCTGAGTATGAAAAGCATAGGGGTCTGACTTAAAAAGCTTTTCGTGGTTTTCTGTTTCTATGCAATACTTATAGCAGGAATATGCCTGAGCATGCTCAATAAAGCCCTCCCAAACTCCTGTATCCTCAATTTTATACATATAGTCGGCTCTTTGGTCCCAATTATTAAAATCACCGACTATGGAAACAGACAAAGCGTTAGGAGCCCAAACTCTGAATACATAACCTTCTCTACCCTCCCAATTTACGGGATGAGCACCCATTAAATCATAGGCACGGACAGCGTCGCCGTCATTGAATAACTGCAGCGCAGAACGAAGGTCGTTAAAATTGTAATTCATTGCATTTCACTCCTTTCAAATGCTTTTGCTGATATTTACACTTATAATATTATAGT
>CAMFFI010000122.1 GCA_945949625.1 uncultured bacterium
TGCTACGCCTATGGAGAACAGTACGATTATTTTGATGATTCGTCAATTGTGGGCTTTACAAGATTGGGAGATGACGAGCATCCCCACTCTGGAATGGCTGTGCTTATGACTGATTCCGTTGCTGGGAAAAAGCGTATGCAGGTTGGCAAAAAATTTGTAAACTGTAAATTTTACAATGCTATGAACGGATATTCTCTGCCTGTAACCATTGATACGGACGGATTCGGTGAATTTTTTGTTGACGGCGGTTCTGTGTCCGTCTGGGTAACGGAACAGGCATACAGGGATATAGCAACAACTGTTGAATATTAATATTATGTAATTAATTCTAATTTGGAATAATTTTCATTTATACAGGGAAAAATACGGATGTTTTTAATTTTTCGATAAATAAAAGTTACCGTAAATATTGAAACAGTTAAGTTTTTGTGTTATAATTTCTTATTATTGGAAAAATATCTTTGAAAGGATAATATAGATATGACTAAGCCTAATATTTACCGCACAGTAAACTGCGGTGAATTAAGAGAAGAAAATATAGGACAGGAAGTAAAAGTTGCCGGTTGGGTTGAAAATATCCGTGACCACGGCGGCGTTATGTTCCTTGATATCCGTGACCACTACGGTGTTTTGCAGGTCGTTGTCCATAATGATGAGCTTTTAAAAGGTATAAACAAGGAGTGTTCCGTAACGCTTTCCGGCAAGGTTGTTAAGCGTGACGAGGACACGATAAATACAAAAATCGCAACGGGCTATGTTGAGGTGCATACCGACGACATTAAGGTTCTTGGAAAATGTCTGAACAACCTGCCCTTTGAGGTTATGACTTCAACAAATACTAACGAAGAGGTGCGCCTTAAATATCGCTTTCTTGATTTAAGAAATCCAAAGGTGCATAACAACATTGTTCTGCGTTCACAGATTATTTCCTATTTAAGAAGTCAGATGACTGAAATGGGTTTTATGGAAATTCAGACTCCTATTCTTTCCACTTCATCTCCCGAGGGTGCAAGGGATTATTTAATTCCATCACGTAAGCATAAGGGCAAGTTTTATGCTTTGCCACAGGCACCGCAGATATTCAAACAGCTTTTAATGGTTTCGGGCTTTGATAAATATTTCCAGATCGCTCCCTGCTTCCGTGATGAAGACGCAAGGGCAGACCGTTCTCCCGGAGAGTTTTATCAGCTTGACTTTGAGATGAGCTTTGCAACTCAGGAAGATGTGTTTGAGGTTGCAGAGCAGGTTTTATATAATACATTTAAAAAGTTCTCAGATAAAGAGGTTTCAAAGCCTCCGTTCAAGAAGATACCTTTTGCAGAAAGTATGCTCAAATACGGCACAGATAAGCCGGATTTGAGAAATCCTCTTGAAATTGTTGAAATCAGCGATATGTTTGAGGAAACAGATTTTGCGCCTTTCCGTAAAAAGACTGTTCGTTCAATTAACGTGCCGGGAGCGGCATCCTGCTCAAAAAGCTGGTTCAAGAAGATGGAGGAGTTTGCGCTTTCTATCGGTATGAAAGGTCTTGGATATGTTAAGGTCAGAGAAGATATGACCTTTGACGGACCTATTGACAAGTTCTTAAAGCCCGGCGACAGAGAAGAGCTTATTTCAAGGAATAAATCAAATGCAGGCGATGTAATTTACTTTATTGCAGATTCAAAGGAAATGGCTCCAAAGCTTGCAGGTCAAATCCGCACAGAGGTTGCAAACCGCCTTGATTTAATTGATAAAAGCCGCTTTGAAATGTGCTTTATTGTTGATTTCCCAATGTATGAGCGTGATGACGACGGCAAGGTTATCTTTACTCACAACCCGTTCTCAATGCCTCAGGGCGGAATGGACTCGCTGCTTAATAAAGAGCCTGAGGAAATTCTTGCTTATCAGTATGACATTGTGTGCAACGGCGTTGAGCTTTCATCGGGTGCAGTCAGAAACCACGATATTGAAATTATGAAAAAAGCATTTGAAATTGCAGGCTACAGCGAGGATGAGCTTAAAGATAAATTCAAGGCTCTTTACAATGCGTTCCAGTACGGTGCGCCGCCTCATGCAGGTATGGCACCGGGTGTTGACAGAATGATAATGCTTTTAACAGAGGAAGAAAACATCCGTGAGGTTATTGCTTTCCCGATGAATTCAAACGCACAGGATTTGCTTTTGGGTTCTCCGGGAGAGGTTACGGAGCAGCAGCTGCGTGAAGTTCACATTAAGCTTAGATAAAATAATATATAGGGCAAGCGAAAACTTGCCCTAATTGCGTATAAAGGACTGATATTATGGTAACAAGAGAAGATGTCGAAAACATTGCCCTGCTTTCAAAGCTTTTTGTTCCGGAGGAGGAGCTGGATGCTTTGACAAAGGATATGCAGGAAATTATTGATTTTGCAGATACTATAAACAACGCAAGTGTTGACGAAGAATGCTTTGACAATATTAATAATTTGTCCAATGTTTTAAGAGAGGATGAGGTTGTAAAGTCTTATCCAAGTGAGGAAATCCTTAAAAATGCTCCTGAACAGGCAGAGCAGCACTTCCTTGTGCGTAACAGAGAGTAAGGGGTGTATTTATGGGAACAATTGCAAAAATTCACGAATTGCTTGAAACTAAGCAAATTTCCTGTGAAGAATTAACAAAACAATATCTTGATGAAATAAACAAAGCAAACGGCGAGCTGAACGCTTATGTTCTTGTAACCGATAAGCAGGCTCTGGAAACGGCTAAGGCAGTTGATAAAAAAATTGCCGACGGTGAGAAAATCGGTATGCTTGAGGGTGTACCTATGACCTTGAAGGACAATCTTTCCACAAAGGAAATAGAAACTACCTGCTGTTCAAAAATTTTAAAGGGCTACAAGCCAATTTATGACGCTACCGTTTGGGAAATTCTTAAATCACAAAATGCCGTTCTTTTGGGGAAAACAAATATGGATGAGTTTGCTATGGGAAGCTCCTGTGAAACCTCATGCTTTGGCGGTGCAACAAACCCGCATAATACAAAGCATTGTTCAGGTGGTTCCTCCGGCGGCGTTGCGTCTGCAGTAGGCGGCAATATAGCGGCTTACGGCTTAGGCTCTGATACAGGCGGCTCAATCCGTCAGCCTGCAAGCTTTTGCGGTATTGTAGGCTTAAAGCCGACCTACGGTACGGTTTCCCGTTACGGACTTATAGCTTATGCAAGCTCACTTGACCAGATTGGACCTATTACAAAATCGGTTGAGGACGCGTCAATCGTTTATGACGTTATCTCTCAGTATGACCCTAAGGACAGTACGTCACAGGGCAAAAAAGGACCAAACACCTTTGATACGCTGAATAATGACATAAAGGGTATGAAAATCGGTATTCCCAAGGAGTATTTCGAGGGCGTCAGAGATGATGTTAAAGAGGCGATTTTTGCATCTCTGAAAATATTTGAGGATATGGGTGCTCAAATCGTTCATTTTGACTTACCGGCAGTAAAATATGCGCTCCCTGTTTACTATATTATCGCCTGTGCCGAGGCGTCGTCCAACTTAGGCAGATACGACGGTATCCGTTATGGATATAAAACAGCTCATTATAACGGCACTCACGATATGGTGTGCAGAACAAGAAGCGAAGGCTTTGGCGAAGAGGTAAAGCGCAGAATTCTGCTTGGTACCTATGTGCTTTCGGCAGGCTATTATGACGCTTACTATAAAAAAGCACAAAATTTAAGAGGAACAATTGTTTCAGCCTTTAACAAGGCTTTTGAATGCTGTGATGTTATTCTGGCGCCTACTGTGCCAATGACAGCCTTTGAAATGGGCCATGCTGTTTCTGACCCGATTGAAACATATTTAACGGATATATGCACTGTTCCCGTTAATATTGCAGGACTTCCGGGCGTTTCCGTACCCTGCGGATTTAACGCAAAGGGAATGCCTATCGGAATGCAGTTTATCGGCAAAAAATTCGGAGAGGCGCAAATTCTCAACGCAGCCTATAAATATCAGCAGGCTGCAGGTGAAAACTTTAAAGATACTAAGTGGGGTGTAAAACTATGAAATATGAATTAGTAGCAGGTTTTGAAACCCACATTGAGCTTTCAACAAAAACTAAGATTTTCTGCTCCTGCACAACTGAATTCGGAGGAGAGCCTAACACGCATTGTTGTCCTGTTTGTATAGGACTTCCGGGAACGCTTCCAAAGCTTAACAAGCAGGTTGTACGCTACGGAATAATGGCAGGTCTTGCTACTCACGGAGAGATTTCTGAAATTTCAAAAATGGACAGAAAAAACTACTGTTATCCCGATCTTCCAAAGGCATATCAGATAAGCCAGCTTTACGCACCCTTGTCAATAGGCGGTTATGTGGAGCTTTCAAGCGGCAAAAAAATCCGCCTGCACCATATACACATTGAAGAGGACGCAGGAAAGCTTATTCACCAGCACGGCGACACATACGTTGACTATAACCGAGGCGGCGTTCCGCTTATCGAAATTGTGTCCGAGCCTGATATACGTTCAATTGATGAGG
>CAMFFI010000123.1 GCA_945949625.1 uncultured bacterium
GGGAAAGCATATTACTTTTGAGGCTCTGGAAAACTTCAAAGTGGAAAACGGTAAAATCACAGAGTCATGGGGCTATTGGCCGGATAAAGAAATTGAGCAAAAACTGAAATCGGAATAAGGGATTTTTATCCTAAATAGTCAAAGTGAACCTATAATTTCAGAAAAAAGGTTCAAGATGACGTATAAGAAGAATAATTATGGGGTTGTTTTATGCCTTATCGGCTATACCTTTTTTATCTTTTAAATCACCGGACAAAGGGGCGGAACATAGGATATTAGCAGAAAATCAAGAGGGGAGAATATTATGAGCTATATCAATAACAACCATGGCAATTCTGATTTTTACTGCTTATGTTCTGAAAAAAACACCGATTTCGGACCTGAGCCGTATGTTGTTAATATAGAACAGGCAACCTGCGGCAATAAGAATTTTCGCACTGCTTTATGGACGGGAAATCATCTTCAGCTGACATTAATGAATATTCCCACAGGAGGAGAAGTGGGATTGGAAATACACAATGATACCGACCAGTTTTTACGAATAGAATCGGGAAGGTGTATTGTGAAAATGGGTTCCTGCAAGGATAATCTGAATTTTCAGAAATGTGCCGGTCCTAAGGACGGTATATTTATTCCGTCAGGCAAATGGCATAATATTATCAATACGGGCGCTTGCCCTCTTAAGCTTTATTCAGTTTATGCTCCTCCAAAGCATCCGCGGGGTACTGTTCACCAAACTAAAGAAATTGCAGAAATTGCAGGCGATTAACAAAATTAAAAAACTTTTTTGACGGGTTGTTTCATAATTGTATATTGAAAATAAAGTGCTATAATAAACACAGAACGCAAATGTTAATTTTGTTTTTATAACACAGGAGGTTACAAAATGACGCACGAAAAATTACTTGAAGAATCCAAAAATATATATGATACAGTTTTAAAGGAGAGAAGATGGCTCCACCAAAATCCGGGAACGGGCTTTGATATTCAGGAAACCGTTGATTTTGTAAAAAAAGAGCTTGCTGATATGGATATAGAGCCTGTGGATTGCGGAAAAGCAGGTGTTGTTGCACTTGTAGGAGGGAAAAAACCGGGAAAGGTGTTTATGCTCCGTGCAGATATGGACGCATTGCCTGTTAAGGAGG
Source organism: uncultured bacterium (assembly GCA_945949625.1). GTDB lineage: Bacteria > Bacillota > Clostridia > Oscillospirales > Acutalibacteraceae > Ruminococcoides. The sequence continues at coordinate 1,146 of CAMFFI010000123.1, forward strand.
AATCCGGCGAACCCTTTGCGTCTCAAAACGGAAAAATGCACGCCTGCGGACACGATATGCACACGTCTATGCTTTTGGGTGCCGCAAGACTGCTGAAAGTACACGAGGACGAAATCGAGGGAACAGTCAAGCTTATGTTTCAGCCTGCCGAAGAAATTTTTGAAGGCTCTGACGATATGATAAACGCAGGACTTCTGGAAAATCCAAAGGTAGATGCGGCTTTAATGATACACGTTATGGCGGGTATGCCTTTAACTCCGGGAACGGTTATTGTTTCTGCCCCGGGAGTAAGCGCACCCGCGGCTGACTATTTTACAATAAAGGTGCAGGGCAAAGGCTGTCACGGCTCTATGCCGAACACAGGGGTTGACCCTCTTACTGCGGCGGCTCATATTCTTATAAATTTGCAGGAAATTCATGCAAGAGAGCTTGCCTTGGGTGAAAGGGCAGTTCTCACTGTTGGTACAATGAACGCAGGAACCGCCTCAAATGTTATTCCTGACGCTGTTACAATGGGCGGAAGTATCCGCACCTTTGATGAAAGCACACGTTCTTTTATTAAGGAGCGTATGGTTGAAATTGCCTGCTCTACGGCTAAAGCATTCAGGGCAGAGGCAGAGGTTGAGTTTGGAAGCGGATGTCCCACTTTATACAATGACAAGGAATTATCCGTTTATATAGATAAGTACGTTAAAGAGCTTTTAACAAATAAAATGGCTCTTTCAGCAGCAGAGTTGCAAAGTGGGGATAACGGGGGAAAAACTTCAAAATCAGCCGGTTCTGAGGATTTTGCATATATCAGTCATAAGGTTCCCTCAATTATGCTTGCGCTTGCCGCAGGACAGCCTGAAAAGGGCTATAAATATCCTCAGCATCATCCAATGGTAAAATTTGACGAGGACGCTCTTTTAAACGGAAGCGCCGTATATGCCTATACAGCTTTGAGATGGCTTGAAGAGCACAACAAATAAATTGCACATATAACCATGATAAAAAGCACCTGTCCGTCTTTGAACAGGTGCTTTTGGTTAAATTGTTCCGTATTTCTTGATTATGTCCTCTAAATCCATACCTTCATTTCTCAAATCCAGCATATCTCTTGCAGGATTTGTTCTTAATTCTATTCGCTTATACAAAGGCAGCAAAAGCTTTTCTTCATTAAGCATACGGCTTGAAAGTCCTTCGTAAGCTATGTCAAGTATTTGCCTGGCAAGTAAATACAGCTTTTCAGCATCGACAAAATCAGGCAGACGGTTTTTTACAAACATTTTTCTAAGCTCGGACGCACTGTATCCGTGATGATAAATTGTTCTGTCCTTATCTAAAAGCTCGGTCAATTTGTTAAGATTTTCCATTAAGCCGATATGAAATGCCGCAACGGTCATACTGTCTTTTACAGGCTGACAGCATACGCTGCGAAATTCAACGGTACCTCTGAAAGTTAAGTCTTCAAACTTAAAAGTCCTCAGATATGCCAAATCTTCAATAGAGGGAATAATATCTATGCTTTTGTATTCTCCGTTTTCATAATACTCTCCCTGTACCGAAGATTTATTAAGGTATTCACTGATTGGAACGGGAGCAAAGTTTATGTACCTTCCGTCTCTTTCTACACAATAGATGCTTGTGATTTCAATATAGTCAAGCATATCGTCTATATCGGTAAAACAGCGGTCGTACATTCCTATGTTGTGAGGGTTAATACCGTGAGTGCTGTTTTCCCAGAACATATCACGGCAGCATAGTATATCCTCCTGTTCGTCAAGCAATACGGAATTTGAAAACAGTATGGCTTTAATGGGTTCAAGCTTTGAAAATGTGTTTAATACCGTTGGCAGCTTTTCGTATTCTATGTCAAGCTGAACCTATGACGCACTTGAAAAAGTTCCGAATTCCGGATAGTGATGAAAATACATAGGCAAATCCGTATATTTTGTATAAGAATTCAAGTGGTGAAACAGCATACGGTACCGTCCGTTGGGAATAGGTACGTTTCGGTTGTATTTTCGGTATGGATTTACCCCCATACCGGTAAGCATATAATTATACTTCCCGAATTCATTTTGCAAATAATTATAATAGGTGTTGAATCTCTGCTGAATATTATATAAATTGCTTTCCTTTCCAAAGGAAAGCTCAAGATTATTGTAGGAGCAGTCATAGGATAAAATATCGCCGCTTAAAGAGCTTACAGCAGAATATATGTTTCCTTCGTCATCAACACCTGCTGTTTCAAAGTTAAAATGATTTATAAAGCTTTTTGTAACAGTATGAACAGCGTCAAAAACAACGGCATTCTTTGATAAATTCACAATAGGCAGTTCTATCTCCACGCCTATAAATTTCTCTCTTTTTTTCTTTGTGGGTTCAATATATCTTTTGTATAATTGCTCCCTTATGAATTCCTGTTCCATATAGTCTGCTCCTTACAAATCAGAGAAAATCTGATATAGAAATTTCATTGATTCCTTATTTTCAATATACTCATTTTTATGATTTGTGCCGCTGAATACGAGATTTCCGTCTTTGTATGCCAATAAGGTTGTAAACTGTACGTCCTGCCAATTGTCATCGGTTAAAGGTAATGTGGAAAAAATAGTTCCGTAGTCAGTAATAAGATAGTGGAGAGTAACTTTGCAGTTGGTGTGAACATACATATATTCTCCGTCGTAAATCAGTAAATTAAGCTTGTTGTCCTTTGACATATCTGAAATAATACCGTCAAGCAAATTAAACCGTTCTTCTGAATTCAACGGTCTGTTGTATAGCTTTTGTTTACTGCTTAACTGCTGTATAATATACAAAAGTATTCTTTCACTGTCTGTTTCACCGCACTGGCATTTTATAAATTTGTTAAGCGGAGGATAGTCAAAAATAGTTCCGTTATGAATTAACGTCCAGCGCCTTCCGCAGTTGTCTTTTTCTGAATAGGGATGACAGTTGCAGTAATCTACATTACCGATAGTTGCATATCGAATGTGCGCCAATACGGCTTTAGAAGAAACAGGCTGTGAAAGACGCTTTTTAAGATAATTGCTTTTTGAAGCCTGAAGCGGCTCTTTTTCAACAGAAACCTCCTGTGAGTCCATACAAGCAAGTCCCCAGCCGTGAGGATGGTTGACGCTGTGACTGAAAAATATTTTGAGAAAGTCGTTTATACAATGCTCTTTTTCAAGTGACGCACCGAATATTTCACACATTTGATATTGCCTCCTGTCATCGGCTTTTTCAAGCTTTCAAATATTTACGGCAAAGCCCGATTCCTTTTTTTACGTAGTCATTTCCAAATTTGTTTTTTACAATAGCTGCATAGCGCTTATCCTGTTTAACGATTGTGTCCTTTTGATTG
>CAMFFI010000124.1 GCA_945949625.1 uncultured bacterium
GGACAGAATTTTAAAAACGGTTGCCCGAGTCAAATGTTTTAACAAACGATTATTTAGCAGAAGTAGGGACAACCCTTGCGGCTGTCCGAAATCGAATAAATCTTTTATCTTAGTGTAGGGCGGGATGTCCACATCCCGCCGGACAAATTTCAAATAACCGTTTTGTGTTTTATGTTTGATTATATCGTCAAGGTACGGGCGACTGCCGTACTCACAAGCTGCCGCAACATCAATTACAAACGGCGGGATGTGGGCATCCCGCCCTACCAATATATTAAACAACGGCACTCGTCAAACTATAATTTACAAAGGGTATTGACAATTTTAAAGCAGTGGTATATAATCATCAGGTGTAAAGGAAAAAACTTTACAACTATCTGCACTTCGGGGAGTGAATTTTTCTTGGAGAAGAATATAGAAATTTCACTGCTCTTTGATTTTTACAAACCACTTCTTACAAATTCTCAGCAGCAGGCTGTGGAGCTTTATTATAACGATGATTTATCTCTTGCCGAAATTGCACAGCAAATCGGAATCAGCCGTCAGGGTGTTAGGGATTTGGTTAAAAGAAGTGAAAATCAGCTTTTTAAATATGAATCGGAGCTGGGACTGTTTAAACGCTTTAAGGTTACTGAGGACGCTCTTGAGAAAATCTGCGTAAAAGCTGATGATATTTTGAGAAATACAGACGATGTTCATATAGAAGCAACGGCAAAGGAAATAATTGCTTTGGCTGAAGGCTTAAAAGAATAGAGGTGGCACAGGTGGCATTTGAAGGCTTGTCCGATAAGCTGAGCAGAGCTTTTAAAAAATTAAAAAACAAAGGTAAGCTGAGCGAAAACGACGTTAAGGAAGCAATGCGTGAAGTTCGTCTTGCACTTTTGGAGGCGGACGTAAACTACAAGGTTGCTAAAAATTTTACAAATAAGGTTACCGAGCGTGCAATCGGAGCAGACGTAATGGAAAGTCTTACTCCTGCGCAAATGGTTATTAAAATAGTAAACGAAGAGCTTACAAGCCTTATGGGCGGAGAAACCGCAAGAATTGATTTTGCTTCTCATCCCCCCACAGTTATTATGCTGTGCGGCTTGCAGGGTTCCGGTAAAACTACCCACGCAGGAAAGCTTTCAAAAATGCTGAAGGAACAGGGTCACAGACCTATGCTTGTCGCCTGCGATATTTACCGTCCTGCCGCTATTGAACAGTTAAAGGTAGTAGGCTCAAAGGCAAACGTTCCCGTATTTGAAATGGGCAAGGAAAATCCCGTTAAAATTGCTAAGGAAGCAATTAAGCACGCAAGAGATTACGGAAATGACGTAGTAATCCTTGATACCGCCGGACGTTTGCATATTGATGAAGAATTAATGAATGAGCTTAAAAAGATTAAAGCGGAGGTAGCTCCTCAGGAAATTTTGCTTGTTATTGATTCTATGACAGGTCAGGACGCTGTAAATGTGGCAAACAGCTTTAACGATTTGCTGGACATTACAGGTGTTATCCTTACAAAGCTCGACGGTGACACCAGAGGCGGTGCGGCGCTTTCCGTAAAATCAGTAACAGGAAAGCCCATTAAATTTGCCGGTACAGGCGAAAAGCTGGAGGATTTGGAGGCTTTTCATCCCGACAGAATGGCAAGCCGTATTTTGGGAATGGGCGATGTGCTGACTCTTATTGAAGAGGCTGAAAGCAAGCTCGACCAGAAAAAAGCAGAGCAAATGGCAGAAAAAATGCTCCATAATAAAATGGACTTTAACGATTTGCTTGACCAGTTTGAGCAAATTAAAAAAATGGGGCCCTTAAAGGGCATACTTTCAAAAATCCCCGGCGTTGGAAAACAGCTTGAGGGCGTTGATATAGACGACAGACAGATTGACTGGGTTCAGGCGATTATACTTTCAATGACAGCTCAGGAAAGGGCAAATCCTTCCTTGCTTAACCCTTCAAGAAAGAAAAGAATCGCCGCAGGCGCGGGCAGAAGTGTTGAAGAGGTCAACCGCCTTGTAAAACAGCTTGAGCAAATGCAGAAAATGATGAAGAAAATGAACAGCCACGGCAAAAATGCCAAGGGCAAAAAGAAAAAGATGATGAAAAATCTTCCCGGCTTAGGAGGTAATCCTTGGGGAGGTCAGGGAGGTCCCGGCGGCTTCCCCGGTATGTAAGTTGTTCATCCAAAAATATTTGGTGAATTATAGATAAGGCTGATGTTACTTTAAAAACGAGAAAATTTTTTCAAGTGTTTAAAATAATGCGGCTGTAAAATTATTCGGAGGTGAAAGAAATGGCAGTTAAAATCAGACTTAAAAGAGTAGGTGCAAAAAAAGCTCCTTTCTATCGTGTTGTTGTTGCAGATTCAAGATATCCAAGAAACGGACGTTTCATCGAGGAAGTCGGCACATATGACATTATAAAGAACCCTTCAGAGTTCAAGGTTGACGCTGAAGCTGTTAAAAAGTGGATGGCAAACGGTGCACAGCCTACTGATACCGTAAAAGCTCTTTTAAAGAAAAACGGTATTATTGAATAAGGCGTAGTTTTTGCTAAATGTGCGAAAGGATGTTCAAAATGCAGGAATTACTTGCGATTATAGCAAAGGGTTTGGTTGAATCACCTGATGACGTCAAGGTTGATGCAGACGCACCTGCCGAAGACGGAACTGTTGTTTATCACATTCATGTTGCTGAAAGCGATATGGGAAGAATTATAGGCAAACAGGGCAGAATTGCTAAGGCAATCCGCACAATTGCCCGCAGCGCCGCAATTCATAACAATGAAAAAATTATGGTTGAAATCGACTGATTCTTTGATTTTAACACCGAAAAGGAGCGAAGCACCAAAAGTGCTTTGCTTTTTTGCTTTATAGGGATTGTTTGTGCATTATAATTGGGAAATCGAGAGTTGATTTATTGTTGCGTACATTGCGGACAGCCGCAAGGGCTGTCCCTACTGTTTTTTGTGATTTGCACATTTGAGTTTTGACTTATATACAACCTTTCTGCACGAAGTGGATGCAACGTCACGTGATTACCCTTGACAGAATTGATTAAACGTAATATTCGGGCAATTTAACTTTGATTTATATAAAACCTTTCTGCACGAAGTGGGTGCAACGTCACGTTTTTAGCATTATAAGCATTATTCGCAGGTAACGCTCGGGAATTGAAGTTTTGATTTGCGCAGAATCTATCTGCACGAAGTGGATGCAACGTCACGTTGCCTTTTTTTGCTGATTATGCTATAATAGCTTGAAAATAATAAAATGGGTGATTTTATGTTAAAACAGTATCTTGAGGTTGGAAAAATAGTTGGCACTCACGGCTTGAACGGAGAAATGCGTGTTGAGTGCTGGTGTGACAGTCCCGAGTTTTTGTGCTATTTTAAAAATCTTTATTTTGATGAGGGAAAGCAAAAGCTAAAGGTTAAAAGCCGTCCTCACAAAAATATTGCGCTTGTAAAAATACAGGATATAAACTCTATTGAACAGGCTGATATGCTAAGGGGAAAGGTGCTTTATATAAACAGAGATGATGTAAGATTTGAGGAAGGGGTACATTTTGTTCAGGACTTGCTGAGCTGTGAGGTTAAGGACGCCGATACCGCCGAGGTTTACGGAAAAATTACAGACGTTCTTTACACAGGGGCAAATGATGTTTATGAAATAACAAATGAAGATGGAAAAAAGTTTCTCATTCCCGTTATAGACGATGTAGTAGTCAATAAGGATGTTGAAAACGGCGTTGTTGAAATTAAACCGATGAAAGGGCTTTTTGATGATGAGGATTGATTTTATAACTCTTTTCCCGGAAATGTGCCGTGCCGTTATGGACGAAAGCGTAATCGGCAGAGCGCAGAAAAGCGGTGCTTTACAGGTTAATTGTCATCAGTTGAGGGATTTTGCCTTTGATAAGCATAAAAGAGTAGATGATACAACTTATGGCGGAGGAATGGGAATGCTTATGAAAGCGGAGCCAATTGCCCTTTGCTATGAAGATATTTGTAAGCAGACAGAAACAAGGCCTCATTTTATTTATATGTCGCCGCAGGGAAAAACTCTTACTCAACAGCGAATAAAAGAGCTGGCAAGGTTGGATAATATCTGTATTCTGTGCGGTCACTACGAAGGTGTTGACCAAAGGGTACTTGATGAATTTATTGATGAAGAAATTTCAATCGGCGATTATGTGCTGACAGGCGGAGAACTTCCTGCTTTGGTTCTTGCCGACGCAGTTGCAAGACTGGTACCCGGAGTTTTATCAAATAACGAATGTTTTACAGAGGAAAGCCATTTTAACGGATTGCTGGAATATCCCCAGTACACAAAGCCGATTGAATGGAGAGGCAAACAGGTGCCTGATGTTTTATACAGCGGACATCACGCAAATGTGGATAAATGGAGACGTGAAAACAGCCTTTTGAATACGGCGAAAAAGCGTCCCGAAATGCTGAAAAGCGCAGAGCTTTCGGACAATGATAAAAAAATCCTGAAAGAC
>CAMFFI010000125.1 GCA_945949625.1 uncultured bacterium
TAAAGTCTGCCGTCGTGACCTGTGCTCATCCATGCAATATCGTCGCCTACTGTCCATATCTTGTAGCCTGTCGTTCTGTATCCCTGCGGAGGAATAAGCATTGCCAGGTTTGTCTTACCGCAGGCTGACGGGAATGCAGCAGCAACATATTTCTTTTCACCCTGTGGATTTTCAATACCTAAGATGAGCATATGCTCAGCCATCCACTGGTTGTTTTTACCAAGGTATGAAGCAATTCTCAAAGCAAAGCACTTTTTGCCTAAGAGTACGTTTCCGCCGTAAGCAGAGTTTACGCTGATAATGTAGTTATCCTCAGGGAAGTGGCAGATATAGCGCTTCTCGGGATCAACATTACAGGTAGCGTGGAGACCCTTAATCCAATTGTCGCTGTTTCCGAGAGTTTCAACAACATTTGTGCCAACTCTTGTCATAATGCACATATTGAGAACAACATAAATTGAATCTGTTACCTCAAAGCCGATTTCAGCCAAAGGTGAACCGACAGGACCCATTGAATAAGGAATTACATACATTTTTTTGCCCTTGTAGCTGCCTCTTGCAATGTCAAAAAGCATTTTGTAAGCTTCTTTCGGGTCTTTCCAGTTGTTTGTAGGACCTGCGTCCTCTTCGTTTCTTGAGCAGATAAATGTTCTGTCTTCAACACGAGCAACGTCATTTACTGCTGTTCTGTGAAGATAACATTCAGGAAGTAATTCCTGATTTAATTCAATAAGCTCACCTGTTGAGCAAGCTTCTGCTCTTAATGCTTCAATTTGCTCCTTGCTGCCGTCAATCCAAACTACTTCGTCAGGACAAAGTAAGTCTTTCATTTCGTCAAGCCAAGCAAGTACTGATTTATTGTTTGTCATAATAATCTCCTTTCAGCCGTTTTGGTGCTTCAATAGACCTTGTAAGGCTTATAAAATTTACAATTTTATTATATCACACCGCCATAAAATGGGCAATGTTTATTTTGTGAATTTATTATGTTAATACTCGTATTTTTTTATATGTGTTGTTTAAAAATTTTTAATTTCTGTAATCAATGGACAGTGTTGCAAGTGCGTTTAAATCAGATTTTGCAATATTTCCTGATAAAAATTCATAATAGCCCTGTGAGCCAACCATTGCCGCATTATCTCCGCAAAGTGCTTTATCAGGCATAAAAAGCTGTAAATTACGCTGTTTACATAACTCTGTAAGGTTTTTTCTCAGCAAAGAATTGGCGGATACTCCTCCTGCAATTACAAGCTTTTTTGCATTATAATCCTCTGCCGCCTTCAAAAAGTTGTCCGTAAGGCAATCTACAACTGCTTTTCTGAAGGACGCTGAAAGGTCCTCAACAGGAAGGCTTTCGCCCTTTTGCGACGCATTATGTATAAGATTAATTATTGCTGTTTTAAGTCCCGAAAAGCTGAAATCATAGGGTGCGTCGTGAACAACGGGATGAGGCAGCTTGAAAGCGTCAGGATTACCATTTTCGGCTATTTTATCAAGCTCGATTCCGCCGGGGTAAGGCATACCCATTGTACGGGCAGCCTTATCAAAGGCTTCTCCTGCCGCATCATCACGGGTTTTTCCGATAATCTTCATTTTTGTGTAATCCTCAACCATAACAATATGGCTGTGTCCCCCCGAAACCACAAGGCACATAAAGGGCGGTTTTAAGTCCTTATTAGAAATATAATTTGAGGCAATATGTGAACGCAAATGGTGAGTGGGAACAAGCGGTTTTCCCGTAGCAAGAGCAAGTCCCTTTGCAAAATTAACACCTACGAGCAACGCTCCGATTAAGCCGGGAGCGTGAGTTACGGCTATGGCGTCAACCTGTTCAAGGGTAAGCTCTGCGTCATCAAGGGACTTCTGAACTACGCCCACAATGTTTTCGGCATGTCGGCGGGAGGCAATTTCGGGAACTACTCCGCCGTATTTTCTATGCTCCGCAACCTGTGACGATACCACAGAGGACAAAACATTTCTTCCGTCCTCAACTACTGCGGCGGCTGTTTCATCACAGGAGCTTTCTATTGCAAGAATTTTCATTTGTTTTATTCCTTTCATTGTTGTTAAAAATATCTCGTCATCAGCAGTGCATTTTCCTTAGGTGCAGAATAATAATCCTTTCTTTCCCCTACCTTTTCAAAGCCGTTTTTTTCATACAGACTGATTGCAGGAAAATTGGATTTTCTCACTTCAAGGGTTAAAAAGGCAAGACTGCTTTCCTCGGCATAAGTGCAAAGCGCTTTAACAAGAGTCTGTCCTGTTCCTTGTCGCCGATACTTTTCAAGCACTGCAACATTTGTTATGTATCCCTCGTCAAGCACGGTATTTAAACCGCAGTAGCCTATGACTTTATTTTCTACTAAAGCAATAAATGCAACAGATTTTTCATCTTCAAGCAAAATCTTAATGCTTTTGGCTGACCAAGGATGAGCAAAAACTTCTTTTTCTATTTTTGCAATTTCTTCAAGATAACCAATATCTGCTTTTTTTATAATCATAACTTTTCAATCAGCTTTTCTATGGCCTGTTTTATTTCAAGACAGCATTTTTCATAAACCTTAATATCTCCTCCGTAAGGGTCCGATATACCGCCGCTTGAAAGGAGCATTATTTTGTCTTTATCCGCTCCCAGCTGTGTAAGCATTTGCCCGTGATTTACAGTCATAGGACATATTAAATCATAAGAATTAAGATTAACGTCTTGTATTGAAACAGATCGGCCGCCGCTTATATCTACTCCGATTTTTTCACAGGCCTTAACTGCATTTTCGGAATAATCAAGCCCTGTCATCGTCATTAAGCCTGCGCTGTCTGCTTTATAATCAAGACTCTTTTCCTCTGCAAGCTTATTGAAAATCCCCTGTGCCATTGGACTGCGGCAGGTGTTTCCGGTGCATACAAACAATACCTTTTTCATTAGCCTTTCGCCTCATACCATGTTTTTCCCACTGCGGCATCTGCCACCAGCGGAACATCTAATTTTACTGCGTTTTCCATTTCCTCCTGCAAGAGAATTGCAACACGCATTGCTTCGTCCTGAGGAGCTTCAACAATAAGTTCATCGTGAATCTGCAAAATAAGCCTTGAGCGAAGGTTTTCCTGCTGTAATCGGTTGAAAACCTTTACCATTGCAATTTTTATAATATCTGCCGCCGTACCCTGAATAGGCATATTCCTTGCAACTCTTTCGCCGAAAGCCCTTGTCATATGATTTCCTGCCGTAAGCTCGGGAAGATAGCGGCGTCTGCCGTACATAGTTTCAACATAACCGTCTTTTTTTGCCTTTTCTACCACATTTTTCATATACTCATCTACACCGCTGTAATGCGCAAGATAAGAGTCAATATATCTTTTTGCCTCTTTATTTGTAACACCGATATCCTTTGCAAGCGAATAAGCTCCGATACCGTAAACTATTCCGAAGTTTACAGCCTTTGCTCTGCTTCTCATTATGGGAGTGACCATTTCCACAGGCATATTGAAAACCTGCGAGGCGGTAATTGTGTGAATATCCTCATTATTTTTAAATGCCTGTATCATATTTTTATCGCCTGATATATGAGCAAGCACTCTTAATTCTATCTGTGAATAATCCGCATCTACAAATACATATCCGTCCTTAGCTTTAAAGAATTTTCGCATTTCTCTGCCAAGCTCTGTTCTTACGGGAATATTCTGCAAATTAGGCTCTGTCGAGCTTATTCTGCCCGTTCTTGTTTCCGTCTGATTAAAGCTTGAATGTATTCTTCCGTCCTTGCCGATTACCTTAAGCAAGCCGTCGCAATAGGTGGATTTCAGCTTTGCAAGAGTTCTGTACTGCAAAACCATAGGCACAACGGGATGTGCGTTTATAAGTCCCTCAAGCACCTCTGCGTTTGTGCTGTATCCGCTTTTAGTTTTCTTTTTACAGGGAAGTCCCAGCTTTTCAAAAAGTGCTACGCCCAGCTGTTTCGGCGAATTAATGTTAAACTCCTCACCAACGCTTTTGTATATTTCACTTTGCAGAGTTTCAATCTGATTGCCAAGCATTTCACCAAACTGCTCTATTCCCTGTGCGTCTGCCTCAACTCCTATATTCTCCATAAATGCAAGCACCTTTGCAAGCGGAATTTCCACCTCTTCAAGGAGCTTTTCCTGTCCGTTTGACTTAATCTGAGAAATAACCTTTTCAAAAAGCTTTGGCAGTAAAGCAACATAAGCGTAGGCTTTATCCTCTTCTCTTTGGCACTCAGGCAAATTCAGGCTGTTTTCCTCGCACAGTCTTTGTAAATCATAGGAGCTTGCCGAAGGATTAAGCAAATATGCGCCGAGAATAACATCGCACTTTACATTTTCAACAGTAAAGCCTTTTTTCTGTGCATAGGAATATATTTTTTTGCTGTTATCGGTGTATTTTTCTGTATCAGAATTTTCGAGAATGTT
>CAMFFI010000126.1 GCA_945949625.1 uncultured bacterium
CTCCGGGTCAAGTGCGGAGGTAGGCTCGTCAAAGCAAAGCACGTCGGGATTTAAAGCAAGCGCCCTTGCAATTGCAACTCGCTGCTGCTGACCGCCGCTTAAATTACAGGGATATGCGTCCTTCTTTTCGGAAAGTCCAACCTTTTCAAGAAGCATAACTGCATTTTCCTTTATTTTTTCCTGAGCTTCTTTATAGGTTTTTGCACCCATAAACTCGCCGCTTGTTTTAATCTGTTCCTTAGCAATCAGTCCCGGAGCAAGCATAATATTTTCAAGCACCTTGTACTGAGGAAACAAATTAAAGGACTGAAATACAAGACCGAAGTGAAGTCTGTTTTTCCTTATGGCTGAGTCACTTTGTTTTTCCTTGTTTTCACTGTCAAAAAGCACCTCGTCATTAACGGTGATTGTGCCTTTTCCCGGTGTTTCAAGGAAATTAAGACATCTTAACAGAGTGGTTTTTCCCGAACCGGAAGAGCCTATTATAGCCAGCACCTCTCCTTTTTCCAGAGAAAAGCTGATGTTCTTTAAAACCTCGGTTTTACCAAAGCTTTTCTGTATATTTTCTACCTTTAACAATGCCATATTCACGCCTCCTTAGCCCTTGTAGTAATCAAGCTTTTTCTCTATATAGGAGAAAAGAAGCGTTAATATTCCGCAGAACGCAAGGAAGAACAATGCCGAATAGAACAGTGGCCATATAAGACCTTCCATAGAAAAGTCCTTTGCGTTCATTAAGATTTCAGGAATTGCAATTACGCTTGCCAGAGAAGTATCTTTAACAAGAGTTATGATTTCATTTCCGATAGGCGCAGTAATTCTTTTGACAACCTGCATTAAAACAACTCTGAAAAATATTTGGGATTTTTTCATTCCCAAAACCTGACCTGCCTCGTACTGTCCCTTTGGTATGGACTCAATGCCTCCGCGGTATATTTCGGAAAAATATGCCGCATAGTTAATTACAAAGGCAATCAAAGCCGCGTTCATTCTCGGAAAGCTAAAGCTTCCTCCCGTTACAAGGGGCGGAACATAAAAAACTACAAAAAGCTGGAGCATAAGAGGCGTTCCTCTGATTACCCACACAAAAGCCTTTGTAAGCCATTTTAACGGTTTGAATTTTGACATTGAGCCTGTTGAAACAATCAAACCAAGCGGAAGTGCCAAAAGCAAGGTAACTGCAAATATAAAGCAGTTTTCGCCAAAGCCTTTAAAAAGCTGTTGAGTTACATTTATATACTCGTTCATTGTTATTCGCCGTTTTCAACGTTAAAGAGAATAAGGTCTGCAAGCTTATATTTTTCAGCAATTTTCAAAAGTGTTTTATCGCCTGCAACCGCTATTATAGCCTCGTCAATTTTGCTGAGAGTTTCTGTGTCGCCCTTTCTTACTGCAACACCGTACTGCTCCTTGGCAAAATCCTTGCCCTCAACAATTTTCAAATCGGCATAATCTGTTCCTTCGGCAATTGTACCGATTGACATTACATAATCGATAACGGCAATATCAGCTGTTCCCGACTTAACCTCAAGAAGAGCCTTAGCCTGTGAATCTACGGATACATATGTTGCTTCCTTAAAGAACTCGTCGCTTTGTGCAACCTCTTCGCCGGCAGATTTCTTTTCTGCAACAACCGTTGCACCCTTTAATGCTTCTGCTGATGTGTATTTATCTGCGTTTTCTGCCTTTGTTACCATAACCTGCTTATTTTCCATATAAGGAATTGAAATTCCCATATTTTCTTTTCTTTCGTCAGTAATGGTAAGTCCGTTCCAAATACAGTCGATTGTCTTTGAATTAAGCTCAACTTCCTTTGAATCCCAGTCTATTTTCTGGAAAGTAGCCTTAACGCCTAATTTTTCGCATACCTTTTGGGCAAATTCGGTTTCAAAGCCTGTAAGCTCGCCGTTTTCATCCTTATAGTTCATAGGCTCAAAGTATGTAATACCAATAACAAGCTCACCCTTGTCCTTAATGTAGTTCCAGTCGCCTTCTGTGCTTTGAGCAGAAGTGCTGTCGCTTGACGCTGTGTTTGTGCTGCCGCAGCCTGCAAGTACTGCAACCGCTGTAATGGCCACAAGAATAAGTGCAATAATTTTTTTCATAATAATTTTCCTCCTGTTATAAAATAACAAAGCTATTATAACATTATCATATTAACAAAGTAAAGTGATAATTTAAAAAATTCAGCATTTTCCAAAAATAAAATGATTACTGTCAGATAAACCTTAAATAAAATATATGTTCCGTTTATAGAAACAACAGTATTCTAAAATTATAAAACCACCGAACCCGGTGGTTTTGACTATTGCTGTATTCATTAAGACAATCCTTGATTAGAATAGCTGTATTTTGTTGCATTACACTCCGGCAAATAAACATTAAACCATAAGCCGGAGTCTTCCTCTGTACCTAAAATTTCATCATCTGTCATTTGAGTATAAAGGGGTGCAATTTCGTGGTCTTCTTCGATTATATCATCGGTTACGTTAAAATAATCATACGTCTGCGTTGTATCGTCCCAGGTTACGTCAACATTGTACCACTGATTATCAATTTCAACCGCATTCCAGATATGGTCCTGACTTGAAATTTGTGTATTGTTTATACCTACGCAGGAAAGAAGATATGCATAAGCGTCGGCATATCCCTGACAAACTGCGTCGCCGTCCACAAGAACTCCATATGCATTATATGAATTATAATAATAGGTATAATACTTGTTCCCATAGGCTACATCCGCAGCGTCATCATCATATTCGCATATATCATATATTACATCGTGAATATAAAGCTCTCTTTCGTATTCCGAAAGATTATCGGGAACAGAGGAAACAATTTCTTCGGCGGCATTCATAAATTCTTCCGACATTTCTGCTACATCATCGGGAGAGTATAATGAATATATATACATAAAGCTGTCCCCGTCATTATTGATTTCTGCAACACATTCAGTATCGAGCCAAAAATATTCCGGGTGGTCATTTTTAAAAGCCGCATATGCAATTATCATATCTCTTTCGGTAATTTCATCCTTACCGCTGTATTTAACATCACCCATAAGATAAAAGCATTGGTCGTTTGTTTTGTAATTTTCAACGGAATAAACACTGCTGAAAATATCATTGTATATTTCCTTTTGAGCATTATTTTCAAGATGCTCATATCCGTTATCAAGCTTATGCGGAGTGTAATAATCAGATAAATTGCAGGTTATTTGAGTTATGCCGTTTATTTTACCGTCACTGTTTTTTCCGGGAATATTGTTTTTAACTTCAAAATTATCAGAATTTTCGTTTGCGTTCTCCATAAACACATCCGAAACATTTGAAACAACTCCCATAAGGGAAAGCATATTGCAAGAGCAACACAAGCTTATTGATAAAACCGCAAAAATTATAACTAAAAATTTTTTCATTGTAATTCCTCCTGTAATTATAATAACAGAAAAATTCTGAATTTTTACAAGAAAAATGTATTTTAACCAAAAAATCGGAGCATTTCTGCTCCGATTTTTATTAACTTAAAATCTTACTTTGAAAGTCTTTCCTTAAGACCTGCAAGCTGGTCTTTAAGCTCCTGAGGAAGCTTATCGCCGAATTTCTTGTAGAATTCTTCAATACCTTCTGCCTCTTTGAGCCATTTTTCATTATCAACATAAAGGATATCCTTTAATACGTTGATATCCATATCAAGACCTTCAAGGTTAATGTCCTCAGCCTTGGGAACATAGCCGATTGCTGTTTCCTCAGCGTCAGCCTTACCGTCGCAGCGGTTGATAATCCACTCAAGAACACGGAAGTTGTCGCCGAATCCCGGCCAGAGGAAGTTGCCGTCTTCGTCAAGACGGAACCAGTTTACGTTGAAAATCTTAGGAGCTTTGTCGCCTAAAACCTTGCCCATTTCAATCCAGTGAGCAAAGTAATCGCCCATATGATATCCGCAGAATGGGAGCATAGCCATTGGGTCGCGGCGAACTACGCCTACTGCGCCTGTTGCAGCGGCTGTTGTTTCAGAAGCCATAATTGAACCGACAAATACACCGTTGTTCCAATCTCTTGACTGATAAACAAGAGGAGTTGTCTGCGCACGACGTCCGCCGAAGATAATTGCAGAAATCGGAACACCTGTTGTTGAATCAAATTCAGGGCTGATGCATGGGCAGTTTTTAGCAGGAGCTGTAAATCTTGAGTTTGGATGAGCGCCCTTTTCTGTTGAAGTTTTGCCGTTCCAAGGATTGCCCTTCCAGTCAATGGCATGCTCAGGAGGATTCTTGTCAAGACCTTCCCACCAAACTGTGTTGTTATCTGTGTTAAGAGCTACGTTTTTAAAGATTGTACCCTTTCGTGTAGAAGCAAGAGCATTGGGATTTGACTTTTCGTTTGTACCAGGAGCAACACCGAAGAAACCGTTTTCAGGGTTGA
>CAMFFI010000127.1 GCA_945949625.1 uncultured bacterium
CCTATAATGTAAAAAAGGCAGAGTGCCTCGACACGCAATTCGTGCAGACAGGTTGATAGTGCAAAAAACTATTTCGCCCGACCGTTTCAAAGATGTGTTCCGAAAAGTAAAAACCGACTGATTTTTCATCAGTCGGTCAATTATTTATATACAATTAAATTTTTAATATCCCCATCGGTCAAAAAATCTTTGCCCCTCATATGTCAAAATATAATTTTGGCTTTCATGAAAAGCACTTGATACAAGGCTGGGATTATACATATACATAATTCTGTGCTGAACAGCCGCATGGTCCTGGTCAAAAATATAGGACACTGCATTTTTCACTTCCTGAGTAGGAGTATTGTCAAGAGAAGCCGCATAGCCGCATTTTACCCTTACATCTTCTACGGTTTTATATCCGTCAAAGCACATTGCATCCTTAACGCACTGAGCAATCAAAGCTTCTCCGATAAATCCGCCTACTTCAAACTCGCCGGTACAAAGGTGTTCGAGAACATCTCTGTCTTCATCAGTAAGGTCAATATGATAAGTCTGATATGTTTTGTCGGGGTAATCAATTGCCACTAAATAGCCTTTTTCCCACTGTTCCTCATATGAGCATTTGGTTTCCATTGTCATAACCGTTGCCCACTGAACAGTTTCTTTCTGTGTAGAAGGCTGGGTTGTTTCGTTGTCTGCTGAATTTTTCTTTTTCGTTACCGGCTCTGTATTCTCGTCTTTTTCAGGCTTTGTGGGTTTTTCAGTAGATTTTTGCGTTGTGGGCTCAGAGGTTTCCGATGTTGGTTCGGTTGATGCTGTTAAAACAGCCTCATCTGCCGTGGCTGTATCGGGCGTTGCATACGTTTGTACTTTTCCCGTTGACTCATTTGCCTGAACAGAACAGCTTGATAAAAAGCTCTGAACAGTAATGACTGCAATCAGCATACATAATACAATAATTGTTACTATGTTAGCCTTTGGCACTGCGGGTTTCTTCATTTTGAACCTCCCGAATTAAACTTTATTTTCACAAATACCAGTTTATTATATAGCAATAATATTAAAAAATCAAACTTTTAAATAAAATTTTACTTAAATTTTCACATAACTACAAATTAAGCGCTGATATTCATAAAAATTATTTGCTTTTTGGGCAGATTTTTAACAGATGACAAAAATACATTGTAAATATGCAAAAAGCTCCGCCGCGGCCAATATTAAGCCGTAAGCGAAGCTTTTTAATTATGCGGTACCCAAGGCATACCTTGGATTATATCTTGTGCCGTTATACCAACATTCAAAATGAAGATGTGCGCCGTATGACCTTCCGGTGTTGCCGATATAGCCTATAACCTGACCTTTTTTAACGGTATCTCCGACCTCCGCAACAATTACACTGCAATGAGCATACAAGGTTGCAAAGCTGCCGCCGTGGTCAATCATAAGATAATATCCCCAGCCTGAGCCCCAATTATCTGTTCTGTTTACATTCACCACAGTACCGTCCTGTGCCGCAACAATAGGCAAACCGTATGCACTACCGTTGCAGGCTATGTCCATACCTCTATGTACACCCTCCTGAAATTCCGTAGTTACAACATCACAGTAAGGCGCAGGCCATGCGTAAGTGCCTGCCGAAGTATCGGACGGAAGTATTTCAGCGCCGTTTGCGGCAAAGTAATCCTTAAACCACTGTGTTATTTGATTTTCAAGCTGTTTTTTCTCCTGCTCATACTTTTTGTTATCTTCATTAAGAGTATTCTGACTTGATTTTAAAGCGGCAATAACCGAATCACATTCCTTTTGAAGCTTTTCAAGCTCTGCCCGGTTATCCTCAAGCTTTTTCTTTTTTTCGTTAACCTCTTGTCTGTCTTTTTCAAGCTTTTCCTTGTCGGAGTTAATATCGGCAATAGAATCCTGAAGACCTGAAATCAGCTTTTCGTCTGCTTCACCCAGACATTTAACAAGGTCCATTTTATCAATAAAATCATCAAAGCTTTTGGCGCCTAAAATAATCTCTAAATTTGAAGCGTCGCCTGCCATATAAATAATTCGCAGTCGCTGACGAAGTTTTTGGTAATCATCGTCAATAGCGGCTTCCTTTTCGTCAATACCGGATTGAAGCCGATTTATCTGTTTGTTATACTCCTCCACCGTTTTGTTAAGGTTATCAATCTGCTTTTCGACGGAAGTGATTTTTTCCTCTAAAGTTTCTTTTAACTTTTCCTGATTTTCTATGTCTTTTCGTGCCTGTTCCAGCTTTTCATCAATTTGCTTCTGCTGATTTTCAATTTCCTGACTTTGCTGCTGCAGCTGAGAAAGCTGACTTTTATCTGCCGCCGAAACGGAAGAAGTCCCGTTTAAGCAGAATATTGATGAAATAGCTGTGCAAAAGCACAGCACAACACAAACAGTCGCCTTTGAAAAATGTCTGTGTTTCAATTTCAAACCTCCCAAATAAATCAAGCCTTATTTTAACTGGTTGTAAACCTTTATAAATGTTTCGATAATATAGTCTGCGTCATCATCGGTTAAAGTAGTGTTCAGCGGCAAGGTCATCTGATTTTCGTGCATTTTATAGGCATTGGGAAAATCCTTAATATCAAAGCCGTGATTCTTATAAGCCGTAAACATAGGAAGAGGCTTAAAATGAACGTTACACATAATTCCGTTTTCCAGCATTTTATTGAAGAATTTATTTCTGAATTCTGCGTCTCTGCCTAAGAAACGTACAAAGTACAGGTGTCCGCTGCTGCGATGGTCTTCGCCTTCATGGTCTAAAACAGCTATGGGCAAATCCTTGAACGCTTCGTTATATCTTCTGATAAGCTGATGACGTCTTTCCAGCATTTTGTCATATCTTTCAAGCTGAGCAAGACCAAGCGCCGCCGTAATATCGGGCATATTACATTTATACTGAGTATCAACAACGTCATACTCCCATGAATTGCCCTTGTTTTTTGCATATGCGTCCTTTGTCTGACCGTGCAGTGACCAAAGCATATATTGCTTATACAGGCTGTCTTCGTCAATTCTTGAGCGCAGCTTATGAACAGCCGCACCGCCCTCTGCAGTTGTCATATTTTTAACTGCGTGAAAGCTGAAATTTGTAAAATCTGCAATTTCTCCGCACATTTTACCGTGCCACTGTGCGCCGAAAGCGTGAGCCGCGTCGCTCATAACCACAACACGTCCCAGCAAATCCTGAAAGTAGCTTGACGGCTCAAAAATATCTCTTTTGTTCCTTACGGCTTCATAAATTTTATCGTAATCACAAACAACTCCTGCCAAATCAACAGGTATAACAACCTTTGTACGCTCGTTAATGGCGGCTTCCATTTTTTCATAATCCATCTCGTATGAATCCTTGGCGCAGTCAATCATAACGGGTGTTGCGCCCACGTGATAAACAATGGAAGCGGTTGCCGTATAAGTATATGCAGGAAGAATAACCTCATCTCCGGGACCGACACCTAAAATTCTCAAGGTCATTTCAGCACAGGCAGTCTGTGAAGAAAGGCAAACTGCTCGTCCTACATTACAGTATTTTGCGATTTTCTCTTCAAATAATTTTGTTTTAGGTCCTGTTGTTATCCAGCCGGACTTTAAAACATCAACCACCGCGTCAATTTCAGCCTGTGAAATATCAGGCGGTGAAAAAGGAATAGTCTTTTTCATGGTTTAAAATTCTCCTTAACAGAAAGGTTCCCTTCTGAATTTGCCAAAAGGCAATGGATTTTTAAGATAAATATCTAAATATACTATATTATTATACTACCAATGACTATAAATGTAAAGATACTGAAAGAGGTTTTTGTAATATTCATCCAAATTGCCGATAAAAAGGTACCGCCGACCACTTTAAAAGCTGTCGGCGGCAATTCATCGGATAAATTTCTATGTTGTCCTTTATCAGTGCTTAGGGCTGATATGCTGATGAAGATATTTTTCTCTTGTAGCCATTCCACCCCGAATGTGACGTTCAGACTTATTCACATCAAGAACCTTCCTTGCCTCTCTTGCCAAAGCAGGATTAATCCGTTTCAGTCTTTCTGTAATGTCCTTATGTACCGTACTTTTGCTTATGCCGAATTTTTTTGCGGCACTGCGCACAGTAGCCTTGCTTTCGATTATGTATTCTCCAAGCTCAACCGCTCTTTCTTCCACTATACCTTTCACATTCAAACCCTCCGTTAATGGATTTGTTAATTTATATGCAAAAGGCTTGCAGATTTATTACAAATAAAAGAATTGAATACCAACGCAAAAGCAAAGGCAAAAAAATCAACCGCAGATAATTTTAATTCATCACCTGCGGTTTTATGTGTTTTATATGTATCTAACCTGATAAGTATTTACTTAGATTATACCCTGTTTTATTTCACCGACTTTTTCAAAATTAAGGTATGCAACGCGATTAACTTTTTTGACA
>CAMFFI010000128.1 GCA_945949625.1 uncultured bacterium
CACAAAAATCACGCCAGTCATCACTATCGTCAGACAAAGAATTGTTTGACTGCTTTGGGAAAAGCGAGCAATCATCATAATCATCTGTTTCGTATGAGTTGTCGGAATCATCTGCAAAATTCGCCGCATCTTCTATAAATTTCATTCCTAATACTTCTTCATCAAGCGAAGTTTCTCCGTCACCGTTAAAATCAAAAGTATCGCCGAAAAGGTCATCAAACATTCCCATAATTATTCTCCTTTTATTGTTATTCAGAGCCTATTTACGCAAAAATCGTGGCTTCACTTTGGCAATTTAGGATCTTACAATACATATTATAAAAAACAAGGTGTGTCATAATCCGGACAATGCAAAATATCATATGAATATATTAACATATATTTCAAATAATTGTTACGGTTCCAAAGAATACAAAATCAATCCGATGATATTTAATAATTGTCCTAAACGACAGAAATGTACAATTTCAAAATATATTAGTAGATAGAACACATACACATTTGGAATTTGCACTCATTTAATACAAAAATGTAATAATGAAGTGTTTGATTTTATGGCAAAGCAGATAGCAACGGCATAAAGAACACAATAAAGAACGCAGGCACTTTTGAGCAAAAGAAAAAACCTCGAAAGTCCAGTATTTATCGGACTTCCGAGATTAAAACGAAGTGGTGCGAGTGACGGGACTTGAACCCGTACGTCAAAGACACACGCCCCTCAAACGTGCCTGTCTGCCTATTCCAGCACACTCGCATATGTTTTATTTTTGAGCTGTTTTAAATCAGCAAGTAGAATTATATCATCATCCATTTTAAAAGTCAATATGTTTTTTTAATTTTTTTGACAAATTCTTGATTTTTATTTTCTTTAATCATCAAAGCCCGCATTCAAGCTGAAATGCGGGCTTTAAATTTAATTAGAATTAAAATTAATTACTTAACTTTTGTATATCCAAGTCCGCTTAACACTAATGTATCGCCGTCCAATGAATACTCGATGTCGAGGGTAGATTCCTGACTTGCCAAATAAGTAATTGTAATTTTACTGTCATCTACTACATATGTTCCGTCAACGGTTAATGTACCGCCTTCGTTAACGTGCGCTGTTCCGTCTTCGTTAAAGATATAGGTAATATTGTAATCGCTTTCATTCCATTCGCCTACAATATCTTTGTTTACTTTGAAGTCATCGGATTTTGCAACGCTAACCTTTGGCTTTGACGTACTTAAGAAATTAAAATCTCCGTTATCGCTTGAAAGGGTGAGAACCTTGCCTGTTAAAGCATTTCCCGAAACCTTGAAGTCATATTCGCCGGTAAAGAAGTATGAGAGTGAAACCGAAAGCGTCTGGGGACCGTCATTGGTATTAATTATATCATACGTTCCGGTAAGCTCCATTGTACCAACTGAAAGTTTAGCAATCTTTTTGCCGTCTTTATCTTTTTCATCGGTAAAAATATAGTATGTATTGCCGTTTACTGCCTCTTCCTCGGTTTTTAACTGGTCGTTTGTAGCAGTAGAGCCTTCAACAATCCATGTACCAACTATTGAATTGTCAAAGAATATCTTGCATACTCCGAATACAATCAACGCACAAAGCAGAATTCCTGCTGCAACCAATACGGAAATCTGAATTGCGCCTTTTCTTTTTGTCTTAATCGGTTTGGGAGCATTTTGTCCTTCTTCAGTCAACAGGCTCTCCTCTGTTGTATTTTTTAATGAATTTGTATCTTCTGCGGGTGAATTTTCTGCCTCGGCTTTTAGTTCCTCACTCAAAAAATCCTTATTCGAATTCTCCTCCACTTGAGATACCTCCTTTTTACATTCAATATTTAACTTATTTATCATACTATATTTAAAGAAATAAATCAACTGTTTTTCCGTTTTCTTCACATAAGCATAAAATGAATTTTATAAAATTTTAACAAGAAATTTGTTAATTAACAATAATTTACTTAAAATAATATAAATATGTTATATCTTGTAAAAAAGCTATATGTATGATATAATAATTTTGATTTTGAATTTACACAAAATCCTTAGCCTTTTAACTGGAGGTAGTTTTATGGAATTTATGGATTTATACAAGGTTTGGTGCGAAAAAGCTCAGGACGATAAAGATTTGATTACTGAGTTAAAAGCCATTGAAAATGACAACGACGAAATTTATGAAAGATTTTATAAATCTCTGGAGTTCGGCACAGCAGGACTCAGAGGAATTATCGGTGCCGGTACTAACAGAATGAACATTTATGTTGTAAGACACGCTACTCAGGGACTTGCAAATTATGTTCTCAAAAAGTACGGCAAGGGCTCTGTTGCTATTTCTCACGACAGCAGAATCAAGGCTGATGTATTTATGAATGAGGCTGCAAAGGTTCTTGCTGCTAACGGAATTAAGGTTTACATCACAAAGGAACTGGAGCCTACTCCCGTATTAAGCTATCTTGTGCGTTACTTTAAATGTCAGGCAGGTATTATGATTACAGCCAGCCACAACCCTGCCGCTTACAACGGCTACAAGGCATACGGCGAAGACGGCTGTCAGATGACTGACGTTGCTGCCGGTCAGGTTTATGAGGAAATTCAAAAGCTTGATATGTTTGAAGATGTTAAAACAATTGACCTTGACAAAGCAATTGAAAGCGGTTTGGTTGAGTATGTTACAGACGATGTTTATGACAGCTATATTGAAAAAGTAAAGGAACAGCAGATTAACCCCGGCATTTGCAAGGGCGCAGACCTTAAGGTTGTATATACTCCTTTAAACGGAACAGGCAACAAGCTTGTCAGAAGAATTTTAAAGGAAATCGGCGTTGAAGATGTAGAAATCGTTAAGGAGCAGGAGCTTCCTGACGGAAACTTCACCACTTGCCCCTACCCTAACCCTGAAATTAAAGAGGCTTTGCAGAAAGGCCTTGAGCTTTGTGATAAGGTTAAGCCTGATTTACTTCTTGCAACCGACCCTGACGCTGACCGTGTAGGTATTGCCGTTAAGGATTATGACGGAAGCTACAGACTTATCAGCGGTAATGAAGACGGAATTATGCTTACCGATTATATTCTTTCTTCAAGAAAAGCCAACGGAACTCTTCCCGAAAAGCCTGTTATGGTTAAAACAATTGTTACAAGTATTCTTTTAAACCGCATTTGTGAAAAATACGGATGTGAGCTTAAAAATGTTCTCACAGGCTTTAAATACATCGGTGAGGTTATTTTAAATCTTGAAAAGAAAAACGAAGAAAACAGATTTGTTTTCGGTTTTGAAGAAAGCTACGGCTATCTTGCAGGAACATATGTAAGAGACAAAGACGCTGTTGTTGCCTCAATGCTTATCTGCGAAATGGCTGCATACTTTAAAAAGCAAGGCAAAACTCTTGCTCAGGTAATCGACGGTATTTATGAGGAATACGGCTATTATCTTAACACAACATTAAGCTACGAATTCAGCGGTGCCGCAGGAATGCAGAAAATGGCTGACATTATGTCCGGTCTGAGAGCAAATATGCCTGAGGAAATCTGCGGCTACAAGGTTGTGAAAACTGCCGATTACAGTTTAAGCATTGAAAAAGACCTTGTAAACAACACTGAAACAACAATTGACCTGCCTAAATCAAATGTTATTCAGTTTAATTTAGAAGGTGACAATGCAGTTATTGTACGCCCAAGCGGCACAGAGCCGAAAATCAAGCTCTATATTACCTCTGTGGGTAAAATTAAAGAGGACGCACAGGAAGTTGCCGATAAGCTTGCAAAAGCTATGGAAAAGGATTTAGGTCTGAAAGAATAATAAACCGAACAATTATAAGTAACCCGCAATTTGCGGGTTATTTTTTTGCTTTTTAGAAAACTTATTATAAACAGTCGGATAAAACAGTTTTGCAGTATAATCTGTCTTATAAATTTGCGTTTTAAGGCACTCGACTTTTTTATGGATAAAAAACATATAGAAATAAAAGTACTTGACTTTTTTATTTGATGATTTATAATAAAATTATAATAATTTGTTTATTATTATTATAATATATTTAGGAGGATTTAATATGGACAGATTAAAAGGAAAAGTAGCAATTGTTACCGGTTCAACCAGCGGAATCGGTATTGGTATTGCAAGATTATTCGCCGCAGAAGGAGCAAAGGTTGTTATCTGCGGTCGTCGTGAAGAAAAAGGTCAGGCTGTTGTTGACCGCATTAAAAATGAAGGCGGCGAGGCTTCCTATCATTTTATGGACATAACAGTTACAGAAAGCATTGATAAGCTTTTTGAAGATACAGCAGAAAAGTACGGTAAAATTGATATTCTTGTAAACAATGCCGCAAATGTTGCACTTAAGGACGGACGTGTTGATGAGCTTACATTGGAAATGTGGGACGCTATATTCCAGAGCGATATCC